>CAYOPA010000008.1:0-27503 GCA_964405625.1 uncultured Bryobacterales bacterium | reverse complement strand
AAAGTCAAACAGTGTTCATAAACTGGACATCAATCAGCTAATCCGCAGGATCGCAGACGCTCGCGGGTTGTTCATGTTTTCCGCGTCAGACTGGGCGTTTATCGCCTCTTCCCAACTGGAACGCCGGGTCCTGGTGGCCCAGCCCGAAAACAGCGAGACGCCTCTGAGCGAGCTGCGCAGTTGGGTGACGCCGAGCCGACTCTTCTATGTGCGCAACCATTTCGACACGCCGGTGATCAAACGGGACGATTGGCGGATGCGGGCGAGTGGGCAAGTCGAGCGCGAGCCGGAGTTGGACTGGGCGGCGATCGAGCGCGTCGACGAAGAGCTGCACTCGGTCGAGGGGCTGGAGTGGATCAGCGCGCTGCGCTTGGAGCAGGCCCGCAAGCTCGCCCAAGACGACGGGCCGCCGCGGCGCTCGTTGTAATTGCTCGGCCGACAGCGCGCCAAGGCCAAGGCGAACGAGCGGGCCTTCCTGGACTTGGAAGCGGCGACTCTCTCCACCGCCGACGAGATGATGGACACGCACATCGCCGTGCTCAACAAAATCAATGCGCCTTGCGCCGAGCGGCCCGGTAGCCTATCGTTGCCGTAGCGCGGAGGCGGCGAGATGCGGATACTCCGATGGACAGGTCTGATCGTGGCGCTTGGGCTTGCGGGTGTTCTCGCCCCGGCCCGGGCGGAGGTGGCGGAAGTCAATGGCGCGCGGATCTACTACGAGATCCACGGCCAGGGCGAGCCGTTGTTGCTATTGCACGGCTTCAACGGCTCGGGCCAAGTCTTTGCGGATTTCTTGCCCGAGTACGCCGCCGGCTACCGCGTGATCTTGCCGGACCTGCGCGGCCACGGCCGTTCCACCAACCCCAGCAGCGAATTCACCCACCGTCAGGCGGCCAAGGACGTCTTGGCGCTACTCGATGAGCTCGGCGTCCGGCGGGTGAGCGGCATCGGGACCAGCACGGGCGGCATGACCCTGCTGCACATGGCCACGCAACAGCCCGAACGGCTGCAGTCGATCATCCTGGTCGGCGCCACGATCTACTTTCCCGAAAAGGCGCGAGATATCATGCGCTCCCGCGCCCCCGAAAGCCCCACGCCCGAGGAGTGGGAGCGCGCCCGCGCCGTACACAAGAACGGCGACGAGCAGATCCTGGCCCTGCGCCGCCAGTTCCACGGCTTCCAACACAGCTACGACGACATGAATTTCACCGCGCCATTCCTGTCGACGATCCAGGCGCGGACGCTCATCGTCCACGGCGACCGCGACCAGTTCTTCCCGGTCAATATCCCCGTGGAGATGTACCACTCGATCCCGAAGTCGTACCTGTGGATCATCCCCAACGGCGGCCACGGCCCCCACCGGCAGCACCCCGAGGAGTTCCTGCGCCTGACGAAGGAGTTTCTGGCGGGCGCGTGGGAGTGACTGAAGCTCGGCCCCTCGCCCCTACAGCTCCTTAACCTCGATGTTGCGGAACTGAATTGGCTCGTTGTGCCCCAAGAAGCCAATGTAGCCCGAGGTCCGCTTCAGCCCGGGATGCTTTTCGAGAATTTCGGGGTCAGTAACCGTGCTGGTATCCACGTCGAGTATCGTCTGCCCGTTGACCACCACTTTGACCTTCGTTCCCTGCACGGTGACCTCTTCGAAGTTCCACTCGCCGGTGGGCTTCAGCGCCCCGGTCTCTGCCGGGAAGACGTGGTAGAGCGAGCCGTGCTTCTGCCAGGGCTCGATGTCCTTGTAGCGCTCGGCCGCATTGTCGATGATCTGGAGCTCGATGCCCTCATAGGCCAGACTCTTTTCCTGCTTGGGACAGCGAATGCAGAGCCCGTTGTTGGAGCCGTCTTCAAGCCGGAACTCGAAGCGGACCACGAAGTCCGACAGCTCCTTGTTGTAGAACAGGTTGCCGCCGCCGCCCAACGGCATCGACAGCACGCCGCCGCCGGCTTGGTACCCGTCGCCGGTCTGGCCGAGCAACTCCCAACCGTCAAGGGTTTCGCCGTCGAATATCGAAACAAATCCCCCCGCCTGCTCGGCCGGCTCGGGCGTCGCCGGCGCCGCGGCCTCGTCAGCCGAGCCGCAACCGAGGCTCAGCGCCAGAAGCCCGGTGAATGCCGCTGCGGTCATTTTGGTGGAGAAAGTGCTTGGTAGCCTCATCGGCCGGATGATAGCAGCCGACAGCGGCCGGCCACAACACATTACACTGGAACGACCGTCGCCCCATGGTCCGGCGCAGCCCCGTATGAAACTTTCCGTCGTCATCCCTGTCTTCAACGAACGCAACACCATCGCCAAGATCATCGAGCGGGTACGAGCGGTTCCCGTCGAAAAAGAGATCGTCATTGTCGATGACTATTCCACAGACGGCACGGCGGAGGAGATCGACCGGCTGGCGGCGGAGCTCGACAACGTCCGGGCGTTCCACCACGACCGCAACTACGGCAAGGGCCGCGCCCTGCGGACCGGCTTCGCCCAGGCCCGCGGAGACTACGTGATCGTGCAGGACGCCGATCTGGAGTACGACCCAGCGGACTACGCCCAGCTCCTGCGCCCGCTCGACGCGGGCAAGGCCGACGCCGTGTTCGGTTCGCGCTTCCTGTCCACGCAGGAGCGCCGCGTGCTGTACTTCTGGCACTCGGTCGGCAACAGCGTCCTGACCCTGCTGTCCAACATGATGACGGACCTGAATTTGACCGACATGGAGACCTGCTACAAGGTTTTCCGGCGGGAGCTGATCCAGGCAATTCCGCTGGAGGAGGACCGCTTCGGCTTCGAGCCGGAGATCACCGCCAAGCTGGCTAAGGCGCGGGCGCGGATCTACGAGGTCGGCATTTCGTACCACGGACGCACGTACGAAGAGGGCAAGAAAATCGGGATCAAAGACGGCTTTCGCGCGCTGTGGTGCATCGTGAAATTCAAAGTGAAGCCGCTGAAGCTGCTAAGGCCTTGGCAGGCGGCGCCGAGCGCTTGAAGGCAGTGAGCAGTGAGCAGTGAGCAGCAAGGAAGGAGCCCTCCGCGGCTGCGAATGCGCGGAGGGCTCCTTGTTGGTTACCGGCGTTGGTTACGGACGCCGCTTCAGCGTCGGCCGCTCGTCCTCTTCCCCGTCCGTCGTGGTCTCCTCGCCATCGGCGGGGATCGTGCCGTCGGAGGGAGCCCGTCGCAGCGTCGGCTTGTTCGGATCGTCGCGCTCTTCCTTGGTGCGCTGGGTCAGCGCCGAGAGCCGCGACTGCACGTCCAGGAACTCCGACGTCTGGAAGACATACTCAGGACGGTTGGGCAGGATCTCGCCGATGCGCTCCTGAGTCGCTGTCACGCGCGAGCCGGTGGGCGGGTGCGAGGCGAACAGCTTGGAGAGCGCGCCAGGCCTGCGTTTCTGCTCGGCCAGCAGCTTTTCAAAGAAGTCCACCATCGCCGTCGGGTCGTAGCCGGTTTTGTAGAGGTACTGTAGCCCCAGCAGATCGGCTTCGGACTCCATGCCCCGCGAGAAGCGCATAAAGCCCATAGGGATTGCAAAGCCGGCCGCCTGTCGAATGCCGAAACCCGTCCAGCCGCCCATGAAGATCAACGGCAGAGTGGCGTAGTTGGCGATCTGGCCCTTGGTGGCCTGCCGGGTGCCGTGACGCGCCGCCACGTGGGCGATCTCGTGCGCCATCACGCCCGCCAGCTCGGCCTCATTGTCAGCCCGCAGCATCAGCCCGGAATTGACGAAAAAGAAGCCGCCGGGAAGCGCGAAGGCGTTGATCTCCTTGGCGTCGACCATCTTGATCGTGAACGGAACCTTGGCGTCGGAATTGCGGACAAGGTTCTGGCCGACTCGGTTGACGTACTCGGCCACAACCGGGTCATCCACGATCTTCGAGTGCCGCTCGACCTCGGTGGCCATCTGCTTGCCGAGCATGATCTCCTTCTCCAACGAGTAGAAGTTGACCTTGCCGTCCACGTCCCGCTCGCCGATCGCGTCGGGATCCTTCTTCGGCTTGTTGGCCAAAGCGGGCATCGCCAGGCCCAGGGCGAGGATCATTGCAAGTACGGCTTGGAGTCGAAGTTTCATCATGCGCTCCCTCTCTGAAACCCTTTTTGCGCTTCCAGATCGGCTTTCAGTATAAGCGTTGACCGGCGCGGGGTACACTCAAATCGAAGCTCCGGTCCAGAACCGAGCCCCCAAGTCCGCGTCCGATGTCGCTATCCTCACTTCCTATAGACGAGTTTCCGGTCCGCGAGGGTTTCGTTTACCTCAATCACGCCTCGACCGGCCCGCTGCCCCGGCGCTCGGCCGAAGCGATGCAACGCTTCGCCGTCGAACAGATGAACGGCGGCAGCACGGGCCATGCGCGCTGGATCGCGGAATACGACGCGTTCCGCGCCTCGGCGGCCCAGCTCGTCGCCGGCGCGCCGGGCGAAATAGCCATCACCAAAAATACCTCCGAGGGGCTCAGCTCTATCGCCAACGGGCTGGACTGGAAGCCCGGCGATGTAGTTGTGGCAGTGCGCGGGGAGTTTCCGGCAAACTACTTTCCCTGGGTGCGGTTGGAGCGACGAGGCGTCAAGCTGCGTTGGCTGGAGCTGCGCGAGGGGGCGATTGATCTCGACGAGCTCGACCGCGCCTGCCAGGGCGCCCGCCTGCTGGCCGTGAGCTTCGTGCAGTACCTCAGCGGGTTCCGACTCGACCTGCAAGCCGCGGGCGAGATCTGCCGCCGTCGCGACTGCCTGTTTGTCGTCGACGCCGTCCAGGGACTCGGCGCGTTCCCCGTGGACGTGCGGGCCGCCGGCATTCACGCTCTCTCGACCAGCGGCCACAAGTGGCTGCTTGGGCCGGAGGGCGCCGCTTTCCTCCACATCGCCGAGGAGCTGATTCCCCGCGTCAATCCGGTAGAGATGGGTTGGACAAACGTGGTCGGCTTTCCCGCCTATAGCGCCGAAGACACGCTGCGGCCCGATGCGGGGCGCTACGAGTGCGGCACCTTGAACACGATCGGCTGCTTCGGGCTACGGGCGTCGCTGGACCTGTTTCTGGAAGCCGGTCAGCCGGCCATCGCCGACCGCATCCACGCCCTCGCCGAGCAGACGCTCGACGGCGCCCGGGCGCTCGGCTACGTACCATACCGCGAAAGGGACCGCGCATCGGGCTCGGGCATCGTGTCAATTCGCAAAGAGGGCGTCGATAGCGCAGGGATGGCGGCCGCTCTGGCAAGCAAGCGGGTTTCAGTGGCCGCTCGGCACGGTTGGATTCGCGTCAGCCCGCACTTTTACAACGAGCCCGAGGATATCGAACGATTCCTGGAATTGCTGGCGTAGGGGCGGCTGGAAGGCCGCCCAACACCGTACGATTTCAGGGCCTCCACTGGTTTTGGGCGGCCTTCCGGCCGCCCCTACGCGTAATCCGCTTCGGTAAAGTCAGCGGTTGGAATCCTCCACGGCCGATTCCTTCGCCAGCGCTGCTTCAATCTCAGCGATCCGCTTGCGGGCCTTGCTGACCTTGCTGTCCTCCGGCTCGACGCGCACGAAGCGCCGGTAAGCGTCGAGCGCTTCGGCGGGCTGCTCCAGCGCCTCCCGCATCTCGGCCAGCCGCCAGTAGGCGTCGCCGAAGGACGGATGCCAGCGGGTCGCCTCCAAGTACCGGGCGGCGGCGGCGCGCTCATTGCCCTTCTTCTGGTAGAAGGTCCCGATCTTGTGCTCTTTTTTGGCCTGGATCGGGTTGAAGGCGTAAGTCGTCTGCGGCAGCAGGTCCTCGTCTTCGTCCACCATCACGTCCGGCTGTTGGGGAGTGGTGTCGGCGCGACGCTTGAGCTCCTGCGCCTGCGCGCACAGCGCCAGCAGCATCAGCAGCGTCAGCACCAGAACAGCTCGCATGCCCCTGATTATAGAGGGCAAGCTACACTGGTGTTTTCGACCCAACGCATCCGCTGCGTATGATGAAATTGATTGCACTCCAGCGCGCCTTCGTGCGTCTTCCTGTTGAGCGCCCTTGCCCAGGGCGCCGCGAAGGACACATGCAAAACCGGAAACGGAACGGATTTTCGCTCATCGAGCTGTTGATCGTCATCGCGATCATCCTGATCATCGCCGCGATCGCGATTCCGCGTCTGACGCAGGCCCGCAAAGCCGCCTACGAGATGGCGGCGATCCGCAGTCTGCACACGCTCAATACCGCGCAGGTGCAATACTTTTCCACCTACGGCCGGTACGGCCAAACGATGCAGGAGCTCGGCCCCCCGCCCGGCAGCGCCGCGCCCACGCCGGCCGCGGCCGACCTGATCCCGGCCAACCTGGCCGCTGGGCTGGCCTCGGGCTACGTGTTTACGATGGTCGGCACGCCGTCGGGCTACACCATCAACGCCGACCCGCAGTCGAGCACCACCGGGACGCGGCACTTTTATACCGACCACTCCAACGTGATCCGCCAGAACTTCGAGCAGCCGGCCTCGGAAACAGACGCCGAGATCCAGTAGTCGGTTCCGCCTCCGGCCATGCGCTCACTACGACTTCTCCTCACAGTCTTGGCCGCCCTGTTACCCGTTTCCGCGCAACCGACCCGCGCCGTCGACCACAACCTAAACGGCTGGCTGATGTACTTTGGCGACCACGCCGTCAGCGAGCGCTGGGGAGTCCACCTGGAGGGCCAGTGGCGCCGCCATGACGTCGCGGCCAAGCCGCAGCAGCTCCTGCTGCGCCCGGGCGTCAACTACAAGGTCTCCGACGCCGTGATGCTGACCGCGGGCTATGCGTTCGTTGACACCCACCGCTACGGCGAGTTCCCCGCCCCCGGCCGGTTCCCCGAGCACCGCACCTTCCAGCAGGCTGCGCTACGGCATAGCGTCGGCAAAGTCGGCCTGATGCACCGCTACCGCCTTGAGCAGCGCTCTATTGGCACTCGTACCCCGGACCCGACCACGCCGCCCAGCCGCAAGGACACGCGCTACGAGAACCGCTTCCGCTATATGCTGCGCGGCGTGGCGCCGATCCCCCGCTCGGAGTGGTATGGCGCGGCTTACAACGAGCTCTTTGTCAACTTCGGCCGGAACGTTGCGTTTAACGTGTTCGATCAGAACCGCGCCTACCTCGCCTTGGGCCGAAAGATGGGACCGGCCGGAAACCTGGAGTTCGGCTACCTGAACCAAGTGCTCCAGCAGCGCTCGGGCCGCGTCCTGGAGGTGAACCATACGCTCCAGATTGGCTGGTTTTCGCAGTTCTCGTTCCGGCGATGACCGGTCAACTGGTTTTGGGTGGCCTTCCGTCCGAGCTTCCGAGGGCAACCCCAAAGGCCTCGACCTGGGGATCGGGGCGGCAGGCGTGGGCGCCTGCGCTACGGGTCCGTCGCAGGTTTGGTTATTCAATCTTGGCGCCGAGCTTGTACGCTTCCGGGTGAATCGGCGCGTTGTGCGCCACGCTCTGGAACCCGATCTCCAGTTCCGAAAGGTATGAGCCTCTGCCCTGCGAGCCCTGATTGGAGCGGTCGAACCGGATCATCCAATTCGCCGGAAGAAAGACTCCGTCCACCTCCCGGAAATTCGAGAAAAGCTCCGTGACGGTGAGGTACGACGACTGCACGCCGGCCGAGGCCTCCGCGCTGGGCGACTGGCCGCCCGGAATCTCGAACCGGTATCGGCTGCCGACGTGGCGGTAGGTCTCCGGTTCGAAGTAGAGCTCGACATCAAGTTTGCCGCCCCCCTTGCGCGGCTTGTAGTCGAGCCGGTGGAGCTCATCGCCCTCCAGCTTCTTGAGGCCGGCGTACTTGAGCTTGGGCTGGCGGCCATCGAGGTCCAACAGCGCCCAGTTAGCGAAAACAGTTCCGCCCCACAAGCCCTCCTTCAAGACGACGTTGTTGGACAGCACGAACTCGCCCAAGCCCGAAAAGCCGTTCTGGAAGGCCCGCAGCACGTTGGCGTCCTTGCCGTCGAAGACGAAGTGCTCCCCGGAGTGATTCGTCAGGCCTTGGGAGACGAAGCGTAGGCTGGCCCGATCTTTCTCCGAAACGGCCAGGACCGGTCCCGGTATCTGGCCCGAGCCGCCGGTAATCACCCGCCAGATGGCATGCCCGGTGAACCTACGCGACTCGACCGCCGCGCGCGCCTGCTCGGGTCCGATCGACTGGAGATGGAACTCGACCAGCGCCTCCGGCGTGAGCTTCTCCGCCGCTGGAGCAACGACACCCAACAGCGCCAAGCAAATGAAGACAAGGAGACAGTGACGCATGGCTGGCTGTCATTGTGTCGCTCCAGCGGGCGTCGCGCAAGCCTCAAATTTCGTCCCCGATTATGCTTTACATTGTAAAGTTCTTTGTTTATGATCGAGCCATGAACCAATCCGGCCTCACCTTCGATTCGTTGCAACGCTCGCCGCTCGTCAAGCTCATGGCGATCGGCTTTCTTCTGCTGGCGCTCCAGATCCCGATCGCCCTGGTGCGTGACTTGCTGGGGGAGCGGGAGACCACGCGCGCCCAGGCTGTCGAGGAGATCAGCCGAAGCTGGGGCGGCGCCCAGGAGATCGCCGGGCCGTTTCTGGTCGTGCCATACCGCTTCATCCGAGCCGAGATCGGCCCCGATGGCAAGCCCCGCACGATCACGCACGAAACGCACGCCACTTTCCTGCCCCGTTCGCTGGATGCGGTCGCCGCGCTCCGCACCCAAACGCTGTATCGAGGCATCTTCGAGGCGCCGGTCTACCGCGCCGGGTTGACCATGTCGGGGACGTTTGACCGCCCGGACTTCTCGACCTGGAACATCAACAAGCAGGACGTTCTCTGGGAGCGCGCCGAGATGGCATTTGAAATCGTGGACGTGCGGGCGATCGAGAACGAGGCCGCACTGGAATGGAACGGCCGCTCGATCCCCTTCGAGCCGGGGCTCGGGCTCAGAGGCTCCGGACGCTCGGGGGTGCGGGTTCCCCTCGGCAGTTTGGAGGGCGACTCCTTCGAGTTTCGGACCGAGCTCACCCTTAACGGCAGCCGTTCGTTGAAGCTGGCGCCGCTGGGCCGGCGAACCACCGTTCAAGCTTCGGCGGACTGGCCCGACCCGAGCTTCCAAGGCGCCTGGCTGCCTGTGTCGCGGACGGTCGAGGCCGGGGCGTTCGAGGCCTCTTGGGACGTCCCTTACCTGGGCCGAAACTTCCCGCATAGCTGGCGCGGCGGGGAATCGCACGCCAAGGAGATCCAGGGTGCGCTGTTCGGCTTCGACCTGCTCACGCCGACCGACGGGTACCGCCGCACCGAACGCAGCTTAAAGTACCAGGCGCTGTTTCTGGGCTTGACGTTCCTCACGATCTGGCTCTTTGAGGCGCTTTCGGGGGCGCGCGTTCACATCATCCAGTACGGGCTGATCGGCGCGGCGCTTTGCCTGTTCTATCTGCTGGAGCTGAGCCTGAGCGAGCACCTGGGCTTCGGGCCGGCCTACCTGCTGGCGGCGGCCGCCGTGGTTGCGCTGGTGTCCCTATATGGAAGCGGCGCCTTGCCGACCGCGGCTCAGGCCAGAACGGTGACGGCGACCATCGCCGGGCTCTACGGCTACCTGTACGTGCTGATCCAGTTGCAGGATTACGCCCTGCTGGCGGGCTCGCTGGGGCTGTTGGCGATCCTGGCCGTGGTGATGTTCGCCACGCGCCGGGTGAATTGGTACGCGCCGCGACCGGTTTGAGGGTGGAATGACGGCCTTCCTGCCAGTTCCACCAAATCGGGTCTACAACGGCTCGTCATGCAGCACGGCGAGCGGGTGATAGGTGAACAGCCTTACCGCGGCGGCCTGGCCTAGCCGCTCGTAGACTCTTCGGAAAGCCTCACGGAGACTCGGCGGCCGTTTGGCGGGGTCGTGCGCGTCGGAGGCTACAAAGTGCGCCAGCCCGGCGTCGAGCAGCTCGGCGGCCGTCGAGCCGGCTCGACGGCCGTAGCGCCCGGCCAGGGCGTCGGCCGTGAGCTGCATCAGCCCGCCGCGCTCCACCCACCGTCGAGCCAGCAGCGGTCGCTCCCACAACAGCGGATAGCGCTCCGGGTGGGCCAGAATCGGCGTCAGACCCAGCTCCCGAAGCTGATCCAGCACCAGCAGCAGCCGGTCGTGAGGAAAGCGATGGGGCAGCTCGACCAGCGCATAGCGGCTGCCGGCCAGAGTGTAGCGCCGCGGGTCGGCCTTGAGGGCCCGCAGCGTCTCGTCGTTGATCTCCACCTCGCAGCCGCTGAACAGCGCCGGGTCGTCGAAGGCTTCTTCCAGGACGGCCAGCCGCAGCGCGGAGAGCTGTGGGTCAAACGGGTAGCTGGCGCTGCAATGCGGCGTGGCAATGATCGCCACCGTGCCCGCCTCCAAGGCCAACCGCGTCAGCCGTTGCGAGACCGCTGCGTCGGCGGGGCCGTCGTCGACCCCCCAGACTAGGTGGAAGTGGATATCCACGAAGCCCCGCACGCCCATCCAGGCGGGCAACTCGGGGCGGCAGGGCGGCGGTCCGGGCACGGCCGGCTCCAGGGGCGCGCTGAACGAAGTGGCGGCGGAAGTCGACATCCCCTGCTGAAGAGGATCGGCGGAAATGGCCTTGCTCAGCAGGGCCGGCGGTTACTCCAGCAATCGGGCGACGCTGGCCCTCAGATTGTCTTCCAGGTCCGCGAAGTAGGCGCGGTCGCTGCCCTGCCTTTCCTCGCGGACGACGCCCGTGGGGTCGACGTAGATGAAGTACGGGTAGTAGAAGCGCTGCATCAGCGACAGCTCGGCGAACGCGGCGAACTCGTTCCGGGTCGCCACGCCAATGGGGTATTCGACCTCGTATTTCTGCAAGAAACTGCGCAGATTGGCCTCCGCGCCGGGATTCATTGCCAGGCCGATAATCTCAAAGCCCTTGGGCCGAAGCTGCCGAAAAACCGGCGCCATCCTCGCCGCGGCCTGTTGGCAGTGCGGACAATCGGTCGAGAAAAACATCACCAGCACGGCCTTGCCGCGCAGCTTCTCCATGGAGACAACGCTGCCGTCGAGCGCCTTGAATTGCAGCGGCTTGGCCGGCCGCGGCGCCGTGCCGGCCCGCAGCAAACCCGGCGCGGCGAGTGCGACGCCGCTCAGCAAGGCCCGTCTTGAAATCCGATCGTCCATCTAGTTCGTCTCCCGCATGGCCTGTTCCATTTCTACGGCGCGGCGCCGACACCCGCCGGCTTCTCCGGCAAACCTTCCAGCCCGGCGATGCCGGCGTCCAGCATCTGAATGTCAAACCAGCCCCAGTCGCTACGGCCCACGAAGCGCTTCGGCTCGTCCAGCACCAGATCGGCGCCGGGGAGCTTCTTCAGGCAAACGTCGCGATAGAGCTCAAACACCTTGCGCGCGGCCATCGGGCTGGTCCAGTCCGAGCCGTGGCGCAGGATGGCCCGGTCGCGCTCCTTGTTTTCGTAAATCTCGAAACGGCCGCCCTGCCACTCGCGGCTCAAGGCGTCAGCCAACTCGCGCGTTCCCGCATACTGCTCCGCTAGAATTCGATGCTCCAACTGCCCGACCAGCCCCCGCGAGACTCGCTCAAATCCCTTCGCGCGCAGCGGCAGCAGCTTGGGCTTGGAGGGCAGCTCGTCGCTGATGTAGCTCTGCGGCGTGAGCACATGCCGGGTGGTCAGGGGCGGCTTCTCAAAGACCATCCGGAAGGCGCGGCGACCGTATTCCTCCACCAGCCGCTGCTGGAACAGCAAACCGTCGGTATACGGAAACAGCATCGTTTCGCGAATGTAGAGCGGCGCGGAGGCGTAAACCGGGTAGCTCTCGGCCTCGTACCGCGAGGCTCCGGCGGTCGCGGCGGCGAGGTGGCGCTCGTCGGCCAGCGATCGGCCCGTCTGCTGAAACAGCCATTCGGTCATGGCCCAGGAGGCCTGACCTTCGATCACGGCCGAGCGCGCCAAATCGCCGTCGGCCGAGCTGCTCTTCTTCACAAAGCGGCCCAGATCAAAACGCTGGTCGGCGATGGCGTGCGCCAGCTCGTGGACCAGGGCGAATTCCTGCATGTCGTCCGGCGTCCAGGTCGCCAGATAGAGCGATTTCGTCTTGTAGTCGTACAGCGCCGTGGCCTGCTCGGTCAGCACGTCGGAGACCTGCTCGGCCAGATCAAACCCCTCGCCGACGAAGCCGAACAGCTTCAAAAAGAGCTCCTCGCGGCGGATCTCCTCGGGGGCGATCTCCTCGGCCAGACGGGTTTCGACCAGCTCGGTGATCTCGGCGCGGGTGATGAGCTGGCGGGAGATCGGGGCGTCGGCGCCAAAACCAAAAATCTCGGTCAGCTCGGCCAACATGGAGTCGATGCGGCTGAAAAGGGCTTCGCCGCGGGCGACGTCGATCTCGTCGGCGCGTAACGCCGCTGGTGATGCAACCAGCAGGACCGCCAAAACGGCGAGCAAAAGGCGGGTCGATCGGGGGCGCATCAAACGGCTCGGGGCGGACAGCTTCTAGTGTATCGAACCCGTTTCGCGATCCAACGGGAAGGCGCTTCGTGGCGCTCGCGTCCACGCCCGGCTTACCCGTCGAACTTGCCAGTCGGCCTGCCGCCGCGCTCAATGATGCGATCCAGCGCCAGCAGGTTGATCATCAGGTGCCGCGGGTGATGGAAGTTGCCGACCCGCGTCGCCTTCTCCTCGAACGTCACCTTACGATCCGCCGACAGGATCCAGATCGGATAGCCGTACTGCTTAAGCGGCCATTTCTCGCGGACGTAGGCATAGGTCTTGTCGAACCACTCGACCGCCCACGGATCGCCCGTGTGCTCAATCATGTAGAGCGTCCCAATCAGGACCTCCTCCTGCAACCAGAGCACCTTGCTGACGCTCCAGTCGTTGTTGTCGACGTGGTTCAGGCCGTGGAAGAAGCCGCCGTAAACGTCGTCCCAGGCAACCTCGACGTGGCGCTTGAACATCTTGGCCGCGCGATCGTACAGGGCCTTATCATTGCGGCGTCCGGCCTCGAACATCACCATCCACAGCGTCTCAATGGCGTGGCCGATGTAGCAGAACTGCTCCCAGCCGCCGGTCGGGCGCGACAGATCATGCTCGATGACTTCGTTCATCAGCTCGAACGACGGGTTTTGGTGATGGTCGAGCAGGGCGTCCACGGATCGACGCGCAATCTCCTCAATCTCAGCGTCCGGGCCGATCTCGAGCATTTGCGTGGCCAGCCGGAGCAGCACCATCCAATGGCCCAGCACGCGAGGGCCTTGGATCGGCGGCAACCCGGCCGGGGCGTACGTCGCCGGGTAGTCGTAGCTCGGGTTGTCGTAGATGGCCAGGTGGTCCAGCAGAATCTCCTTGGCGAGGTCGCGGTAGCGGGCCTCTCCGGAGGCACGGGCGAGCTGCTGTAAGCCGTTGGCGACGAACAGACCGCAGTAGATGTCCGAGGCCCGCGAACCGGTCGCCTTGCCTTCGCGCGTTAGCGATCCCGGCCAAAGCTTGCCCGCCGGGGGTTTCAGCGGCAGCACCAGCTCGGCCGACTTGCGCGCGATCTCCAGGTTCTTTTCACTCTTGCCGAAGTTGTTGTGGAGAAACGAATGCACCCAGATGCCGCGGCCCTCGTACCAAGTGTTTTTCTCGGTCGAGAGGTTCTTTCCCGCGCGGTCGGTGTTGCACATGAACCCGCCGAGCGCATGATCGACGACGTACTTTTCTTCAAACGGCAAGTAGTCGTCAAACAAGTCGTAGCGGTAGAGCTCGCGCAATTCGGCGAGGGATTGGTCGGCCAACTTTTCGATCAAGGGGGTTGCTGTCTCCTGGTCGGGAACGGTGGTATTGCACGCAGCCGCCGCTAAGCCGCCGGCCGCGGCGCCGAGGAAGTGTCTTCGGTTCAAGATGGATCGCCTCGTGGAGCCGGTCGCCCGATTCTCGCTATCGCTGGATGGAGCTGTCAAGAGGCTGTACGGGGACCGCGGCGGCGCCGACGGTCCCCGGCCAACGGCCTAGGCTGAATCGCCGGGCCGTTTGTCCTCGGACGTCGCCTGGGGCGTTTCCGGGGCCTGCTCAGCGGGCGCGGAGGGCTCCTCGGCGACCGGGGCGGCTGCGCCTTCATCCGACGGCGCCGGCGCGGGCTTGGCCTCGGCCTTCTTGGAAGAGACGACCGCCTTCTTCTTGGGCCCGATGATCAGGTGCATCGTCCGGCCTTCCATGCGAGGACGGCCTTCGGGCTCGCCAACATGCTTGGTGTCCTCGACGAGCTGGATCAAGATCTTTTCCGCGACTTCCGGGTGAGTAATCTCCCGGCCGCGGAAGAAGACGGTGCCTTTGACCTTGTCCCCTTCTTCCAGGAAGCGCAGGGCGTGGTTCTTCTTGAACTCGTAATCGTGGTCGTCGGTGTTGGGCCGAAACTTGACTTCCTTGACCTCGATTTTGTGCTGCTTCTTCTTGGCCTCGTTCTTTTTCTTCTTCTCCTGGTAGGAGAACTCGCCGTAATCGATGATCTTGGCGACGGGCGGCACGGCTGTCGGAGCAACAACCACAAGGTCCAGGCCCAAGTCCTTGGCCTTGCGGATGCCGACGGCGGTGGGCAACACCTCGGTCTCGCCGTCCGGGAACACGACCCGGACCTCTCTGGCCCGGATGGTCTCGTTCACGTTCTGGCGGCGGACGCGGCGAAACGGTCGAAAACGTCTACGAAAGATACTTGCCTCCTTGCATTGACTGGTTGGGGTAAAACGGTCGAGATCCGGCCTCGGCCGCACCAGCGTGCGGTCTTGCGGATTCGAATGGAGAACAGCGGGATGCGCGCGGAGCGACTACTCCTTCCCAGGGGCCATGAGCGCCGGGAGAGGCTGCGCGGTGGTTCGACGCGTGGTCGGATGACACGAAACGAAACGACACGCGACTAGATCAGCACGATATTCATGCGTTGGCCATATCGTACCATGCAATGGCGGAAAGCGCAGGGCGCCTTTCGACCCGCCGCTGGCGCAATGGCGCCGGCGACGTCCTTGACAACGCGGAAATCGCTCCCATAGCATTGAAGTCTCATTCCCCCAATACCTTACGCTCTACTGACCGATGATCAAACACGACATTGTGATGGAGGTCGCCAACCGCACCGGCCTCAGCAAGACCAAAGCGGAAATGGCGGTCGAAACCGTCTTCGAGACGATGAAACGCGCCATGGAACAGGGCGAGCGCATTGAGCTTCGCGGTTTCGGCGTCTTCAACGTACGGCCGCGCAAGACCGGCATCGGCCGCAATCCGCGCACCGGCGACGAAGTCATTATCCCGCCGGGAAAGGCCGTGCGCTTCAAGCCAGGCAAGGATCTACAGACCCTGTAGCCGGCTGAACGTTCGCATCTCGGGCTGCGTGCTATCTTGTAGGGAACTGATTTGAGGGCGGATAGCCGTAAGACGCTTGCCCCCATCTCAGGTGGCTGATCGGTCGCCGGCGCCCCTGATCCGGAGACAACGCTGGACGCTTTGAGGTTGGATCGCCAGCCTCGCCGGCGTTCCTGCACGAGATGACCATGGGCCCGCGGGTCGGCCGCAGCGGTTGGGAGATATTGCGCATGAGTCGAGTAAGAGTCATTGGTCACCGCGGCGCGGCGGGCATTCCCGAGAACACGATCGCCAGCTTTGAAGAGGCGGTCCGGCAGGGCGTCGACGGCATTGAGATGGACATTCGGCAAACCGCCGACGGCCGTCTCATCGTGGTCCACGACTCGGTGGTCGGCGACCGCGCCGTGCAGTCCACCACCTACGAAGAGCTCATCGCGCTGGAAGCCGGCAAGGACATCCCTCTTTTTGAAGAGGCGCTGGAGAAGTTCGGCAAGCGCACCCTGCTGGACATCGAGCTCAAGCTGGCCGGCTACGAGGAGCAGGCCGTCGAGCTGATTCGGCGCTACACCGAACCGGACAAGATGATGGTCTCCGGCTTCGACGTCAAGTCGCTGTTGACGGTCCATGAGCTCCTGCCCGAAGCGCAGCTCGGCTACATCTACAACCGCACCCAGGATGAATCGGCGCGCCATCAGGCGCCGGTCGACGTGGTGATCCCGCAGTTTCGACTGGCCTCCCGCCAGCTCATTGAGGAAGTTCACGACGAAGGGCTGGAGGTCTGGGCCTGGACCGTCAACGACGAGGCCGAAATCACGCGGCTGGTGAGGCTGGGCGTCGACGGGCTCATCACCGACTACCCGGACAAAGTCATCGCCATGTTGAAGGGCTGACGGCCCTCGCTTGGCGCGGGAAGCTAGCGATAGGGCCTGATTTTGGTCTGATTGTCGACCGAGACGACTCCCTTCACCTTCTTGACGACCTTTTCGACCTTCTTGCGGTGCCTGTCGGTATCGACGGAGCCCGTCACCACCACTTTGCCGTCCTTCACCGTGACAACAAGCTGCCGGGCTCCCAGGTCGCGGTCAGTGATCAGCGCCCGGTTGACCTGATCGTAGATCAAGTCGTCCGAGACCTCTTTGTCGGCTGGAAACGCCGGCGCCGCCAGGCCGAGCGCGAGACAAACACACAGCAATAAACACGTTCTAAAGCCCACGAACCTCATGTTACCGGATCGGCGTCAGGCTTTGGCGTCGGGGTCGTCGAAGATCAGCGGCCCGTCGTCATCCTCGTCCCCGCCGGGAACGCCCACAGCGTCCAGCGCGAAGCGCCGCTGGTCGAGCGTCTTCATAAAGCCCGGCCGGTCGCGCCACTTCGGCTTCACTTTGACGAAAATCTCCAAGAAGACCTTCTTGTCAAAGCGCTCTTCGAGCGACTCGCGGGAGTGGGTGGCGATGCGCTTCATCATCTCGCCCGCCTTGCCCAGCAGGATCGCCTTCTGTCCCGCCCTCTCCACGTAGACTGTCGCCGAGATCTTCAGCAGGCGCGGACGATCCTCCCACAGGTCGATGGCGACCGTGGTGGCGTGCGGCACCTCCTGCTGCGTCTCGTGCAGGATGCGCTCGCGAATCAGCTCGGCGGCCAGAAACCGCTCCGGCTGGTCGGTCAGGTAATCGTCCGGGTAGTAGGCCTCGCCCTCCGGCAGACGCTCATACAGCAGCCGCAGCAGCACATCCACCTGCTCGCCTTGCAAGGCTGAGATCGGCACGACCTCGTCAAACGGATGAAGCTCCTGATACTCGGCGATCAGGCCCAGCAGGACTTTCTTGTCGGGCAGTCTGTCCACTTTGTTCAGCGCCAGCAGCACCGGCGTCTTCAATCGGGCGGCGCGCTCAATGGCGGCCTTGTCGGCGCGGTCAGGACGGCGCGTGGAGTCCACTACAACCAGCGCACAGTGGCAACCCGAAGCGGCGCGGTCGATCTCGCGATGCATGCGCTTACCGAGCTCTCGTTCGGCCAAGTGGACGCCGGGGCTGTCGACGAAGACAATCTGGCCTTCGGGCCGCGTCAAAACACCTTGAATCGCGTCCCTCGTGGTCTGCGGCTTAGGTGAGGTGATGGAAACCTTGGAGCCCACCAGGGCGTTCAACAACGTCGATTTGCCGACATTAGGCCGGCCGAGAATCGCAACAAAGCCTGATTTCAAGACACTCTCACTTCTTTTGCCGGGGGCTCCGCGACAGCGGGCTCGGCGCGGCGAACCCGCACGGACCTCACGCGCCTGTCGTCGGCGCTCAACACTTCAATCTCGATGCCGTCAATGCGCAGTTTAGCGCCAGGGTCGGGCACCTGCCCCAACTGCTCGCAAACCAGCCCGCCCAGGGTGGTGGATTCCACGGCCTCGTCGGGCACAAAACCGACGAGCTCGGCCAGGCGGTCCAAGTCCAGATTGCCGGACGCGACGAACGAGCGATCCGGGTACTCGACCACATCGCGGTCCGGCTCGCTTTCGTCGCGAATCTCGCCCACGATCTCTTCCATCAAATCTTCCATGGTGACCAGCCCGGCTGTCTGGCCGTACTCATCCACCACGATCGCCATTTGAGCGTTCTGATGCTGGAGCTCGCGCATCAGCTCATAAATCAACTTGGTTTCCGGCGCCATCGTCAGCGGCCGGGCCACGTCGCGGGCTTTGGTCGTCTGCCGCCGCTCGCGGTCCACCTCCAGCGTATCGCGGCTGTGCACGAATCCGATGATGTTGTCGATTGTGCCCTCGTAGACCGGAATGCGGGAATACTCTTCCTCGATGTGCGCCTGCCGAACCTCCTCCAGCGTGGCGTCGGCGGCGACAGCCACGATCTCACGCCGCGGGGTGATCACCTCGCGCACCGTTTTGTCGCCGAACTCGACGACGGACTGGATCAACCGCCGGTCCTCCTGCTCAATGAATCCACCCTCTTCGCCGACGTCAAGGAAAAACTGGATATCCGCTTGGCCCCCGATTGGCTCCTCTTCGATCTCGCTCCCGCCGAGTGCGGCCACGGAGCTGGCGAAACCGGTCAGCAACACCAGCGGCGCAATCGACCACGACAAGACCCGCGCGGGGCCGGCCAGCCCCGCGGCCCAGCGGCCCTCGGTCCGGGTAATCAAGACTTTGGGCAGAATGTGGCCGAACAGCGCCAGGGCCATCAGCGTCAGCAGCATCGCCTCCGCGGCAACCGCCAAGCTTATTTGGCCGGTGGAGACAGTCTGCACGTTGGCCACCGTCAGAACCACCAGCGCCGCCTGTTTGAGCATCGAGTAGCGCCGCAGGCCCTCGTTCGCCTCCAATTCAAGCCGGGGCCGGACGAGCTCGTCAAACGCTTCAAAAGCGCGGGCGTTGGGATGCGGACGTAGCCGCAGCGCCTCCACGTAAAGCGACGCCAAATAGGCGGCCAGCGTCATCACGCCGCACAGCGCCAGCGACGCCAAGATCTCCAGGATCAACACGGCCGCACCCGTTCAATCAACCCGGCCGACAACCCCAACTTGCGGCGCAGGCGATCTTCTTCGGCGCGCATTTCGCCTTGGTCTGTTTCATGATCCCAGCCCAACAGGTGCAGCGTCCCGTGGAGGATTAGGATCTTCACCTCTTCCTCGACCGGGTGGCCGGCATCGAGGGATTGCTTCTCGGCCCGGCGCGCTGAAATTAGGATGTCTCCCAGCCGACCGTCTTCGCCATCGGGGAACGAGAGCACGTCAGTGGAGCCGCGAACGCCTCGATAGCGCCGGTTCGCATCGCGAACAGCCGTATCGGAAGCGACCAGCACGGCGACCTCCCGTCCGTGCGTCAGTTCGCCATCGAGCGCCGCAAGGAAATCCGCCACGGCGCCTCGGTCGATGGCGACTTTGCGTTGGCGATCTTGGTACCACCAACCGGTAGGGCAGCCTGTAGGGCCGCTGGGAGGTTCGGATTTTTCGGGGTTTTCAGATCCCATGTCAAGGCAAGCGCTACTTTTCCGGAACGTAGTCAACCTGTTCGGGCGTCGGGAAAAGCGTTTTTTGATTATATCGGTCGTAGGCGCGCACGATCCGTTGGACCAAATCGTGACGGACGACGTCCTTGTCCGTGAAGTAGGTAAACGACAGCCCGTCCACGCCGTGCAGCACGTCGATGGCGTCGAGCAGACCGCTGCGGCGACCGCTGGGCAGGTCGATCTGGGTAGCGTCGCCGGTGACAACGGCCTTGGAGCCGAAGCCCAGCCGGGTCAGAAACATCTTCATCTGCTCTGCGGTGGCGTTCTGCGCTTCGTCGAGGATGATGAAGCTCTCGTTGAGCGACCGTCCGCGCATGAACGCCAGCGGGGCGATCTCGATGACGTTGCGCTCGACGAGCTTTTCCACCCGCTCGGCGTCGAGCATATCGTAGAGCGCGTCATAGAGCGGCCGCAGGTACGGATCAACCTTCTGTTGCAGCGTCCCGGGCAGAAAGCCCAGGCGCTCCCCCGCCTCAACCGCGGGACGCGCCAGCACAATGCGCTGCACCTGCTTATTGAGCAAGGAGCTGACGGCCTGCGCCACCGCCAGGTAAGTCTTGCCGGTGCCGGCCGGGCCGATGCCGAAAACGAGGTCGCAGCGCTCCATCGCCTCGAAGTAGCGCATCTGGTTGAGGTTGCGCGGGGCGATCGATTTGCGGCCGATCAGGCGCTGCCGGCTGGTCAGCACGAGATTGCGGAAATTGATCTGCCCATCCTCGGCGGCGACCGTGAGAAAACCTTTCACATCGCCGTTGCTGAGCCGGTGCCCCTCGCGCACCAAGCTCTCGTAGTCGGCGATGATGCTCTGCACCCGCCGAACCGAATCCGGCTGGCCGCTGATCTCCAGGCTGTCGGGCAGGACGTGCGTGCTCACGCCCAAAGAGGACTCCAGCAATCGAATGTTTTCGTCGTGGGTTCCGAAGAACGCTTCGATGCCGTGGGAGAGGTGGACTTGAGCTGTCGTCAAAGCTGAAATTTTCTCGACTATAGCCTAGGCTCGGATGCAAGTCAATGCAGGCAAACTCCAGGTTTCAATAGGGTTTCCATTCCCCATTCCAAACCAGGCCAAGCGCTACCACCGCTCGTCCGAAGCGGTCTGGTCCGCGCCCCGCGCCCCGCGCCCGGCGCCCGCTTCTTGCGCTTCTGCTCGATCACCTCTTCCAAGCTCAACACCAGCCGCCGGGCTTCTCCGACGCGCCCACGTCCCGCGGCGCGATCGCCAACTGAAAGCGGGGCTTGGCCGCTCCGAAGATGTTGCCTTGCATCTGATCGTAGCGGATGGCTTCGCGGTAGTGAGGCAAGGCCCTGTCGGTGTCGCCCATCGAGTAAGACGTGTGCCCGTACTGCAGGTTGTGACTGGCCGGCGCCCCGTAGTCATCCGGCGCATCGTGCTCGATGGCGCTCATGCGGAACAGCGAATCGGCCGGTTGCCGCGGGACCCGGCGCTGCTCCTGCAAAAGCGACGCCGGATCAAGCTCCAAGAAGGGTCGCGCCCGCACCCTGTCCCAGCTTACGATCGCTGATTTGGAGCCTGCCGGCCCAGGGTAGCCGCGCTGCTTCCACGCCACGCTAGGGAGCTGCAATCACCTGTACCGCCGGGGGTTTTCCTAGCCCTCTCCGGGGACGGCGCGGCCGACAGGCGCTAGTTGCCGACCATATTCACGAACGCCCGCTCGGCGGAAGGTAAGTAGTCCGTACTTTGTAAAACCGTCCCGGCGTGCTTCCGCAGCAAGCCGTGCGACCGTACCGCCACGCAACGCCGTCGAATATCGATGCAGCCGTCGCGCTGAAGGCGGTTCAGCGCGCTCGATGTCGTTTCCCGCGTGGCGCCGATCAGACCGGCCACGTCCTTCTGTGACAGGTGGAGCTCGACGCCGTCCGTCGGTTCCAGACGCGTCCAGCGCAGCAGCAAGCGGGCGATGCGCTGCTCCACTTCCAAGAAGCTCACCCACTGCAACTGCTCCTCCAGCCGCCTCACCCGTTGCTGCAACAGCGCGGCCAACGAAGCCCACGCCTCCGGATGTTGCTCCATGTAGGCCCGCACGCAGCGCGTCGGCAGCATCACGATCGCGGCGGTCTCCAAAATCTCCGCCGAGGACGAACGCACGCCTTGGTCCAGCAGCCCTTCCTCGCCAAACACCTCGCCCGGCTCGATGATTTGAAACAGGCAGTGCCTTCCTCCCGGACCGGCCGCGGAGGTCTTGGCGCCGCCGGAGCGCAGGACGTAGACCCGGTCAGCGGGTTCGCCCTCGGTGTAGAGCTCCGCTCCCCTGCCCAGGTTGCCAACATGGACAGCTTCATCCAAGCTCATCAGCTCGGCCCCGAAACCGGCGACGGGGCGCTTCGGAATGGCGTTTGCAGTCATTATTTCATGTCGTGGCGCATTGTAAGTCAGGCACAGATTAACAGAATTTTGCCGCCGTTCCGCAACTAAGTTGTCAACGCTCCCTTAATCTCTTGTGAAGCGCTTGCGCTATCGCGAATCGCTCCTCCAAAGCGGGGCTCTCCGGGTCGTCGCCCATCCGGTCGAGCTCGGCGGCCACCCGGCGCAACCCGGCGGCGATGGCTCCGGCGTTGGTCTTCAAGATCCCTTCCCAAATGGCGTAGGAGCTGCCTGCCAACCGGGTCATATCGCGCAGACCGCCGCCGGCCACCGCCAGCCTCTCTTCCGAAGGCAATCCTTCCCAGACCGCGGCGGCCAGCGCCGTGGAGACGAGCTGCGGCACGTGCGAGGTTAAGGCGGTGACTTGGTCGTGCTCTTCCGGCGAAAGCGACAGCGGCCGGGCGCCGATTCGGCTGACCCATTCGAGCAGCTCCGCGACGCGCTCGTCACCGGCATGGCAAGGCTCCGGCGTAAAGGCGTAGACCGCTCCGCGAAACAGCCCGGCCTCGGCGATTTCAACGCCCCGGCCCTCTTTTCCGGCCATCGGATGGCCGCCAAGGAAGTCCGCCTCGCGCCCTCGAAAAACCTCGCGCGCCAGCTTGACGATCGCCTGTTTGGTGCTTCCGGCGTCAGTCACCAGCGCGCCGGGCCTGGCCAACCGGGCCACCTCGGGAAGTTGCTCCAGGATGCGCAGGATCGGTTGCGCCAGGTAAATCAGGTCGGATTCGGCGAGGGCTTCGGACATTGACGCCCCGAAGTCGATCACACCCAGCTCGACGGCGCGGTCGATGGTCTCCGGCCGGCTCACGCCCACGATGCGGCCGTCAAAACCGGCTTCCCGCAGCGCCAGGGCGAATGATCCGCCGATCAAACCCACGCCGACGACGCTGACCGTTCGCAACGCCATCAGGCCCTACTTCGACCCGACATGGGCGACTTGCAGCTCGCGCATCGCCGCCATGACGCACTCAAAGATCGCCTCCACGGACCCGTTGGGCAGAGGCCCCGTGTTGGCCGAGCGCAGATTGTCCAGGACGGCCTTTTCGCGCTCGGGGTCAAAAACGTCGATCTTGTTCTCGCGCTTCAGCGGCGCTAATTGAAGAACACATTCCGCTCGCCGGTTGAGTAGCTGCACCAGCTCGCGGTCCAAGGCGTCAATCTCACGCCGCCATTCACTCAGGTCCCTCACGCTCGACCTCCCAGTGCGGGCTCGGGGATGCGCAAGCCGCTCTTGAGCTCGCGGGCCAGCTCCTCCAGCCGCGCTTCAAGCTCCGGCGAGCCGCCGTGCTCCTCCACCACCCGCATAATCGCACTGCCCACAATCGCGCCTTCCGCGTACGGCGCCACCGCTTCCATGTGCTCCCGCCGCGACAACCCGAAACCGATCGCCAAGGGCAGGTCGGTTGCTTTCCGGGCCCGCTCCAGCAGCGGAATCGCCTGCTCGGAGATCGTCTCGCGCATGCCGGTCACACCGGCCGTTGAAACCAAGTAAAGGAATCCGCTGGAAGCTTGAGCCACGCGCCGGAGCCGCTCGTTGGTGTTAGTCTGCGCGCCCAGAAACACGGTGCACAAGTCGCGCTGGCGCATCTGGGCGAGGTACTCGTCGGCGGCTTCAATATTCAGGTCCGTTAGCAACGCCCCGTCCGCTCCGGTCTCAGCCAGCGTCGCCGCGAAGCGCTCGAATCCGTATCGCAGCACCGGATTGAGGTACGAAAAGATGACGACGGGAACTTCGCTAGTGCGCCGCAGCTCGCGCACGATTTCAAACACGCCGTTCAGCGTCATGCCGGCCCGTAGGGCGCGCTCGCTGGCCTTTTGGATGATCGGCCCGTCGGCGAGCGGGTCGGAGAACGGCACGCCCAGCTCGATGATATCGGCGCCGCCGCGCTCCAACGCCAGAATCAGCTCCACCGTCCGCGAGGGATGGGGGTCGCCCGCGGTGAGGTAGGCGATCAAGGCGCGCATTCCCTCTTCGCGGAGGCGCGCGAAAGTCCTTTCAATACGATTCATGGCAGCAGCCGTCCGCGGCGGGCGGGCCGTTTGTGAGGATACGACGCCCGCGTGGCTTCAATCAAGGTCGGGCATGTTCTCCCGAAAGATGCCGATGTCCTTGTCGCCCCTTCCCGAGAGGTTCACGATATAGCGGCGGCCCTTCTCCGTCGGCGCCCGGCGGATCGCTTCGGCCACCGCGTGGGCCGACTCCAGCGCCGGGATGATGCCCTCAAATCGCGCCAGAGTGCGCACCGCCTGGAGCGCGTCGGCGTCCGTGCAGGAGGTGTACTCCACCCGACCCTGGTCCTTCAAATAGGCGTGTTCGGGGCCGACCGAGGCGTAGTCCAACCCGGCCGAGACCGAGTGCGTCAGCGAGATCTGGCCGTCGGCGTCCTGAAGTACGTAGCTGTGCGTGCCGTGCAACACGCCCGGCGAGCCGCCCTTGCCCGAGAAGCGCGCCGCATGGTCACCGAGCTCCGCGCCACGCCCGCCGGCCTCCACTCCCACCATTCGCACCGAGTCGGCGTCGAGGAAGGGATGGAACAGCCCGATCGAGTTGCTGCCGCCGCCCACACAGGCGAACAGCACATCCGGCAGGCCGCCGACCTGCTCCTCAAACTGCCGCCGGGCCTCCTTGCCGATCACCGATTGGAGCTCGCGCACCATCAGCGGAAACGGATGCGGGCCCAGCGCCGATCCGAGCAGGTAGTGGGTCGTCTCAAAGTTGGCCGTCCACTCGCGCATCGCCTGCGTGACGGCGTCCTTGAGCGTGCGGCTGCCCGAGGTCACCGCCTCGACCTTCGCGCCCAGCAGCCTCATGCGGAAGACGTTCAACTCCTGGCGGCGCATGTCCTCCTCACCCATGTAGACCGTGCATTCAAAGCCGAACAACGCCGCCACGGTGGCGGACGCCACCCCGTGCTGCCCCGCCCCGGTCTCGGCGATGATGCGCTTTTTGCCCATCCGCCGCACGAGCAACGCCTGACCCAGGCAGTGGTTGATCTTATGCGCCCCGGTGTGGAGCAGGTCTTCGCGCTTGAGGTAAATCTGCGCGCCGCCCAGATGCTCGCTCAAGCGCTTGCAGTAGTAGAGCGGGGTCTCGCGGCCGGCGTACTTGCGGTTGAGCTCGTCCAGCTCCACATGGAACAGCGGGTCCTCGCGGGCTTCGAAGAAGACCCGCTCGATCTGCTCCAGCGGGGCCACGAGGATCTCGGGCACGTAGCGCACGCCGTAGGGGCCAAAGCGTCCTTGGGCGTCTGGAACGGTCGCCGGCGCGGTGGTATGCATCAGCCCTCTATTCTACCCCGCGACCTTTGACGAACCGGAAAACCTTGGCCGCCAATACCTCTTCCACCGCCTCGAGCGCGACGCAGGTGCGGTAGGGCTCCAAGCTCGGGAGCCGCCAACCGCCGCCGGCGTTCCCCGCCAGAAAAAGCTCCATGTCCGGAGGGGAGCCAAACGCACCTAAAAAGTGGCGATCGGGTTCAGCGGCGAGCCCGTCCCCCCGCCGACGGGGATCGGCGCCGCCGTCAACAAGAACTCCCAACGGTTCCGCCGTCGGCACTCCGCGGCCAACGCCTCCAGGTCGCAGTTGTCGAAAATCGGCGCCCCCATCGCCACCAGGATCATCTGGTGGATCGGCTGCCTCACCCCCTCGATCCCCGACGGCATCACGTCGCTGGCCGCGTCCGAGCCCAGCATCGCGATGTCCCGCTCCTTCAGCCACTTCGCCGACGAGGCGTACAGCCCGGCCGACTTGTCCGACGCCGCCCACTCGCCCTTCGCATCGCGCAGCTTCCACCGGCCCGTATAGATGAAGACTACGTCCCCCGGCTCCACCTTCACGCCGGACTCACGCTCCCAGGCCGTCAGATCCTCGGGATAGATCGGCGTCCCCGGCTCCAGCCAGTCCACGCCCTTGAGCTTCGGGATGTCCATCAGCACGCCTTTGGTGAAAATGCCTTCCTTGTAGTTGGTGACCGCCAGGTGCGGCGTGCCCGTCTCGACAACTTTGGCCATCTCAAAGCCGTTGTAGCTCTTCCCTTTCCAAGACATGTGGGCCAGCGAATCGAAATGCGTGTGGGCGTAGCCGTGGTAGGCCACCGAATATTCGTCGCTGACGAACTGGCCGCCGCCGGGCGCGGCGCCGGTGTTGAGCATCTGGTGGCCGAACGGACGCGGGTTGTCAGGCGCTTGATCCTTCTCGGCATCGCGCGCCAACGACACGGAGACGCCGTCGCGCACCAGGGCGGCCGCCTGCTTGCGCTTCTCCGGCGTGATCAGGTTGATCGTCCCCTTCTCGTCGTCCACGCCCCAGCGGCCCCAGTTGGAGAGCTCCTCCATCCAGGCGTCGACTTGCGCCGCGTTGACGCTCTTTTGCGACACGGCAGACGGCCCGCAGGCCAGAATCAGGAAGCCCAGGACGGAGACGGCGAGTAAGCTGTTGCGCAACATGGCGGCCTGAATCGTAGCAGACTCGGCGCCGCCGCGCAGGCTCATTTCGTCAACTGGTCCGGCTTGAGGCCTTGATTCAGACGCACGTTCTTCAGGGTGGATTTGCTGGCCTCCCGCCCGTTGCGCACCACGCGCTTGGCGTGCGGCCAACGGAAGCCGTCGACCTCGCGGTAGTCCGATAGAAACTCCTCCACCTGGGCCATCGTCCCGTCTGGAGCGTCGCCGACGTAGACGCGCTTGAGCACGTCCTTGGTTTGCCGATCGACGAAGAGCCGCAGCGGAGCGCCGCCGACGTCAAAGAGCTCGATGACGTCCGCGATCCGGCCGTCGACTCGCGCCTCCTCGCGAAAGCGCACCGAGCCCTGCTCGGCCTCCGGGCCCGCCAGCGCCGTGGTCCGCGCGTCTTCCTTGTGCTGCAAGGCGACGGCGTCGGGAGGCAGGGGCTGTTTGCCGACAGCGCTCCCGCGCCAGCCCTGATCGCCGTCCACCACCATGGCGATGACGCCTCCCTGGGCGTCAACCTCCAAGCGTTGCGCCTTGCCGACGACCGACTGCATCCGGCTGGAGACGGTGATCACGCCGTCGGGCCGTTCGAGCGCCGAGACCTGCTCGAAGGAGTAGTCGCGCAGCGGCTCTCCCGGACCGGCGGCGGCTCTGGCCTGCTGGTAGATTTCCCAGCCGCGGGCGCGCGGATCCTGCTCGGCCGGCAACGGCAGCGCGAGCAGAGCGACGAGCAGACAGCGAATAACGAGCATGCCTTTCATTATCAGAGGCCGACCGGCCGAGCGAAATCCGCCCCCCGGCCTATGCCGTCCTAAGCACGGCGTCGTAGCCCCCGCTCAGGCCGCAGTGTGTTGAATTCCGTGGCGCCAGATGCTGAAACCCGACCGAAACCCGTTGCGAAGCGCGCGACCGAGTATGATAATCGTCAGTGACGGCTTGCAGTCGGCCCATGGCGGCCGGCGAAAGCGAGCAGGAGATGCCCGGTGAAAAGAAGCGGTTCCGACGACACTCTTCGCTGCTCGTTCTGCCACAAAAGCCAGGAGGTTGTGGGGAAACTCATTTCGACCCCCGGCGATTACCCCAAGTCCTACATCTGCGATGAGTGCGTCGCGGTCTGCAACTCGATCCTCGAAGACGACAAGCCCGACACGACCGGCCCAACGCTCTTCTCGCTGGCCAAGCCGCAGGAGCTGAAGGAAAAGCTGGACCAGTACGTGGTCGGCCAGCACGCCGCCAAGAAAAAGTTGGCCGTTGCGGTCTACAACCACTACAAGCGCGTCCTGCTGTCGAAGAAACGCACGCACGGCTCCGCCACCAACGATGTCGAGCTCCAAAAGTCGAACATCCTGTTGATCGGCCCCACCGGCACCGGTAAGACGCTGTTGGCGCAGACGTTGGCGCGCATCCTGGATGTGCCCTTCGCCATCGCCGACG
>CAYOPA010000007.1:24827-29529 GCA_964405625.1 uncultured Bryobacterales bacterium | reverse complement strand
CAACCCGCCAGCGCGCCAAGCGCCGCGCCCGTCGCGAGCCAAGCCTTCAGACGCCTGGCCGAAGGCCGATCCGTCCAACGCCGCGGTCCTGTTCGCTGAAGCTGTGAAAATGCGCCCGAGCTCGGACCGCTTGCCAATGTCTCCACACTCCGGTCAAAACGATGCCTCTTCAGGCAACAGCCTGAAAACAAACGATGACGAGAGCCAAGCGGCGAGGTCTCTGGCCGCCGCGCGCGACAGGCGCGGCAAACCGGGCGGCGCCGGCGAGCCGGCAGCCCCTTTCTCGCCTCACCTTACCAGCGCCGCCTAGCCGAAGCGCATAAAGAAACTGTATAGAAGCGGTCTTAGCGGTGCTCTTGGGAGGAGTGCTTGTTGAGCGTCGCCATCAGCGGCTCGATCCCGGGAGGCGCTTCGACTTTGCCGTCCAGAATCTCGCGCCGGTCCACGCGTTGGCCGTAAAGGGTAAGGTCTTCGTCTTCGTCCGGACGGAGCGTGGCCCCTTCCAGCGAGACGCCGGCAAAGACGCCGCGCGAGCGCGAGTACGAGAGAATCTCGGCCCGCATCTGGATATCCGTCTGCGCCCGAGCGGTGCGGCCCACCGGTCCGGCCGCCGCCGCGGCGTCGCCGCCGATCGTGAATTTGCTCGACAGCAGCTTGTCCTTGCCCCGTGCGTTCATCACCAGCAGGATCACGTCCGTCTTGGTGCCGCCGATCTGGAAGCCGACGCTGCCGCCTTCAATGCGGATCGAAGTGGGCGGGGTCCAACCCTTGCCCTCGGGTCCGCGGCAGGACAGGAAGCCTTTTCCATATTTGGCGCCCAGGATGAACCCACCCTTAATCAGGCCGGGCACAATCACGATGCAGTGCGACTTGGATAGCAGGTCCTGCGGGATCGACCTATCCGAGGTCGCCATGATCTCTTCCAGCGCCTCGGCGGCCTTGCCGGCGCGCTGCACGGCGCTGTTGGAGGCCGGCAGGGAGCCGGCCAGAACGACGGTCAGGATCAGCAATCGAATTTTCATGTCTTTTCTCTAGAGCACCTTGGCCGGGCGTTCGTTTCGATCTTAACAGTCGTTTTCGTAAATCGAATGCGCTATTTCGATCGCCCGCAACCCGTCGCGGCCCGTGGCGTTGCGATTCCCCGGCTCCGGCTGGACAAACTCTCGCAGCTCGGCGACCAGGGAATCCTCCACCGTCGCCCGCCAGTCGTGCAGCTTCTCTCGCAGGTTCGCGCGCACGAAAAATCGCCGCTGCCGCCGCGCCGCGCCTCCGGGCTCGGTCAGCTCAATCAGCTCCGCGTAGAGCGGGCCGTACCAGACGCGCGCCTTGCCCCGCTCGCCGTACACATCGATCCAGAATCGGTAGCCACTCCATTCAGTCCAGGAGGCGTGCAGCAGGGCCCAACGCCCGTCGCCAGCGCGTAGCAGCGCCACGCCGTTGTCCTCGGCGCGGCCCAGCTTCCAGGTTTGATTGGAGGTCAGCCCCTCGACCCGCTCAAACTCCCCGCCGAGGAACCGAACGTGGTCGATCAAGTGGATGCCGTTGTCCATCAGCGCCCCGCCGCCGATCTTGTCGGGGTCGCGCTCGGAGGCGCTGCGAAACTCGGCAAGCCCGCGATGGCCGGCGTAGGCTCGCAGGTGGGTGATGCGCCCGATGCGGCGCGCCTCCAGCCAATCCTTCACCCAGGCGACATTGGGAAAATGCCGCTGATTGAAGCCTACTGCCAGCCGCAGCCCGCGAGCTTCGGCCGCTTCCACCATGCGCCGTGCGGCCGCGGGGGTCGGCGCCAGCGGTTTTTCACAAAGCACATGCTTGCCGGCTTCGAGCGCGGCCAGGACGAGCTCCTCATGGGTCTCGGCGGGGGTGCAGACGAGGACGGCGTCGAGGTCGTCGCGCCGCAGCAGCGCGTGGGGGTCGCGCAGGTCGGCCGGGGCATGGAGGTCAGCGCTGACGACCAGCTTGGCGCCCGGCGCGCGCCGCAGCGCCCGCGCCCGCAACCGGCCGATCTCGCCGCAACCGATCAGGCCGAAACGCATGGAGATAACCGCGTAGGGGCGGCCGGCAGGCCGCCCAAAACCGCACGATTCTTAAAGCTCAACGGGTTTCGGGCGGCTTTCCGGCCGCCCCTACGCGCTTCAGCCCGGATCATGGCAGAAATCGCAATCATTGGGCGCGTTGTGCTCGGCGTGGCACTCCATACAACTGATCATGCTCGTCGGCTTGGCCTTGAACAGCACGTCGTGCTCGGCCACCTGCCCGTGGCACGTCGAGCACTCGATATTCGCGTCGGTATGCGAATCGTGCGCGAACCAGACATAGTCCGGCACGTGGTAGATCTTCTCCCATGGCACGCTCTCGCCCTTTTCGGCAGAGGCCGCCAGCTTCTGGATGTGCGGGCTGTCGGTCTTGATCGCCGAATGGCAGGCCATGCAGACCTGCTCATTGGGATATTGCATCAAGAAGCCGTCCTCATCGCTCTGGTGGCACTGAGCGCACTGCAATCCCAACGTCCCCACATGGTGCTTGTGGCTGTAGGGGATCGGCTGCTCGATCGGCGGCCCCGGGATCTCCTCCGAAGGCGACACGTAACCCGTCTGGCCCCACATCGTCAGCCCGGCGGCGGCGATCAGAATGGCTCCTGCTGCTGCAATTCTTCTCACTGATCTCTTATCTTCCCACGCGCGCTTCAGCCTTCCAGGGCGAAGCAGACGTACTCGTCCCCGGCCGGCGAGTCGCCCTTGCCGCCGCCGGCGGCCACCACCACATACTGCTTGCCGTTGACCTCATAGGTGCACGGCGAAGCAAACGCTCCGGCTTCGAGCTGCTGCTCCCACAGCACCTCGCCCGAATCGGAGTCAAACGCCCGGAACTTGCGGTCAAACGTGGCGCCGATGAACACCAGCCCGCCCTTGGTGGCCAGCGAGCCGCCGTGCGACAGGCTGCCGGTCTTGGGGATGCCGCGCTCGGTCAGCTCCGGAAACTCGCCGTTGACCACGCGCCATTTGAAGTCGCCGGTCTCCAAATCGATCGCGGTCATGTAGCCCCACGGCGGCTTGACGATCGGCCAGTCCTCGTGGTCGCGCAACTTGGCCCGCTCGCTGAGCTTCCACTCGAAAGGTTCGCCCTCCTCGGCCGGGACCAGCGTGATGCGGTTCGTGTTTTCGTCCGAGTTTGCAAACAGCAGATTGCGTTCCGGATCGGAACTGCAGCCGCCCCACAAGGTACCGCCGCGGAAGCCCGGGTGAACGATTGTGCCGCGCGTGGACGGCGGCTCATAGATCATGCCGTAGTCCGACCGCTTGAGCAGCTCGGTAAACTCGCGGTTCGCCTCCGGAGTGATGTTGGTGATCTGATCCAGGCTCATCTCAATGCGGCTCAGCGGCGGCGGCTTTAGCGGAAACGGCTGGGTCGGCCACAGCTCCTCGCCCGGAACCTTCGACGGCGGAGTCGGACGCTCTTCCACTCCATAGATCGGCTGCCCCGTCACCCGGTCAAAGACGAACACAAAGCTCTGCTTGGTGACCTGGGCCACCGCGTCGATGGTCCGGCCGTTGCGGCGCACCGTAATCAGCGCCGGGGGCGCGGGCAGATCGTAGTCCCAAACGTCGTGGTGGACAACCTGGTAGTGCCAATGGCGTTGGCCGGTTTCGGCGTCCAGCGCCAGCACGCAGTTGCCGAACAGGTTGGAGCCCTTGCGGTCGCCGCCCCAGTAGTCAAACGCCGGAGACCCGGTGGAGACGAACAGCCAGCCGCGCTGCTGGTCCAGGCTCATGCCGCCCCAACTGTTGGTCCCGCCCACGCGCTTGTAAGCGTCCTCCGGCCAAGTGTCATATCCGTACTGGCCGGGCCGGGGCGTGGTGTGAAAGATCCAGCGCCGCTTGCCCGTACGGGCGTCGTATCCGCGAATGTGGCCGGGTGCGGCCGGGTAGGGGCCTTCGCCGCCGCCGCCGCCGACCATCACGATGTCCTTGTAGGCGACCGGCGGGCTGGTGAGCTTGAACGAAAGGCCCTCCATGTCGTGATCGAAGTTTTCCTTCAGGTCGATCACCCCGCCTTTGCCGAAGCTTGGGTCGGGCTTGCCGGTGGCAGTGTCAATCGAATAGAGCATGTCCCGCACGGGCGAAAAGATGCGCTTCTGCGAGCCGTCCTCGCTCTGCCAGTAGCAGAGTCCGCGGCTGACGCCGATGGCCCGGCGGATACGGCGGCCGCCCTCGGGGTCAAATTCCCACTTCATGGCGCCGGTGGCGGCGTCGAGCGCCTGCACCTTCAACATCGGGGTGACGACATACATCACGCCGTCGATCACGATCGGCGTCGTCTCTATGGTGGTGGCGGGCCGTGTGAGCGCGTCGCCGCATTTGTGCGTCCAGGCGACCTTGAGCTTTTTGACGTTCGAGCGATTGATCTGATCCAGCGGAGCGTAGCGGCTGCCGCCGGCGTCGCCGCCGTAGTGCTCCCATTGCCAGTCCGAGCCCTGGCTCCAGGACTTGGCGGCGCGAGCGGCGGCGGGGACCGCGGCGGAAGCCGCCAGGGCGACCAGAAAGGATCGACGATCGACGTGGTTCGGCATTTTGTGGGCTCGTTTGTTAAGGACGGCTGCGCAAAGGCCCAACGTTACGGCCCGCGGCGGGAAAGTGTCAAGCCGTTGTGGCGCACGGCTGCGCCGTGCAGCCGTGCCTGTGGCTCGACAAGTGACTTCGCG
>CAYOPA010000007.1:21395-24817 GCA_964405625.1 uncultured Bryobacterales bacterium | reverse complement strand
ACGGCTGCGCCGTGCAGTCGGGCCCGTGGCCCGACCCCGAGTAACTTCGCGAGGCGCAGCCGTGCGCCACAAGCGACAACGGCTTGCTAGGCCAGCAGCTCGTTGACCACCCGGCCATGCACGTCCGTCAGCCGGAAATCGCGGCCCATGTGGCGGTAGGTGAGCTTCTCGTGGTCAAACCCGAGCTGGTGCAGCCAAGTGGCTTGCAAATCATGCACATGCACCGGGTCCTTGGTCACCTTCAGGCAGAGCTCGTCCGTCTCTCCGTGGACGTAGCCTCCCTTGATCCCGCCGCCGGCCATCCACATGGAAAAGGCGTGCGGGTGATGGTCGCGGCCCGCGTTGGCGGCCTCTTCGGGCTTACGAATCTCCACCATCGGCGTGCGGCCGAACTCGCCGCCCCACACGACCAGCGTGTCGTCGAGCAGGCCCAGCCGCTTCAAATCCTTGACCAGCGCGGCGGTCGGCTTGTCGATCTCGTCCATGCGCTTGGGAAGCTTCTCGTTGAGGTAGGTGTGGTCGTCCCAGGAAGCGTCCATCATCAGCACGAAACGCACGCCGCGCTCCACCAACCGCCGGGCCAGCAGGCAGTTGGTGGCGTACTGCCGACGATGCTCGTTGTCGGACTCAATGCCGTACATCTCGAGCGTCTCGGGCGATTCGTTCGAGAAATCCATCAGGTCCGGCGCTTCCATCTGCATGCGGAAGGCGAGCTCGTAGTTGTTGATGCGCGACTCGATCTCGCCGTCGCCGGTCTCGTCGAGATGCATCCGGTTCATGTCGTTGACGAAGTCGAGCGTGGCGCGCTGGGTGTCGCGGCTGACGCCGTCCGGGTTCGACAGATAGAGAATCGGGTCGCCCATGTTGCGAAACGGCGTGCCCTGGAAGTGTGACGGCAGGAAGCCGGCGGAAAAGTTCGTCGTACCGCCCGAGGTCCCTTTGCCCGACGACAGCACCACGAAGCCCGGCAGATTCTGCGATTCCGACCCCAACCCATACAGCGACCAAGCGCCGAGAGTGGGCCGGCCGGGCACGATAGCGCCGGTGAACAGCAGCAATTGGCCTGGGTGGTGGTTGAAGGCGTCGGTGTGGATCGACCGCACCAGCGAGATATCGTCGGCCACCTCACCCAGGTGGGGAGCGAGCTCGGAGAGCTCCATGCCGCTTTGCCCGTACTTGTTGAACTTGAACTGGCTGCCCATCACCTTGGCGGTGGGCTTGATGAAGGCCAGCTTCATGTCCTTGGTCATCTCGGGCGGCAGCGATTTGCCGTCCCATTTGGCCAGCTCGGGCTTGTGATCAAACAGCTCGTACTGGCTGGGCCCGCCCTCCATGAACATGTAGATCACATGCTTGGCCTTGGGCGCGAAGTGCGGCTTTTGGGGAATCAGCGGGTCCGTGGAGACAGCGCTGAGGCCGTCTTTGGCGAGCAGATCGGCAAGCGCCCAGCCGCCCACGCCGTTGGCGGCGGTGCGCAGGAAGTTGCGGCGGGAACGAAGCTGCTGAAAGCGTTCGAAGGTCATGGCTGTGGCCGGTCCTTATCCTACCAACAGCCCGAGCGGGCGTTGTGGCGCACGGCTGGGCCGTGCAGTCGGGCCTTCGGCCCGACAGTTACTTCGCGAGGCGCAGCCTCGCGTGCACGGCAAAGCCGTGCGCCACATGGTAGTCAGTTCTTGAAGCCCCAACTGTCGTCGGCGTTCTTGACGCGGTGCGCGGTGTGGCAGCTCTTGCACGTTCCGCCTAGCGTCCCCATGGCCGCTTTGGCGCCGTCGGCGTTGTTGGCAGCGGCCGCCTTACCCAAAGCCTCCGCGGCGCCCTTGGCCTCGTCGGCCAGCTTGGCGGCGGCGTCGCTGCCGCGCCCTTCCCACCAGCCGGCCAGGACGGCGAAATTGCTCGCCAACCCTTCGGCGTTCGCCTTCACGGTGGCCATGTCGCCGGACCCAAGCGCGACGTTGGTCGGCTTCATGCCGCCCGCGATGGCCTTCATCGCCGTGACGTAACGATGGTGGTCGGCGTGCAGCGCCGAGGCAAGCAGCAGGCATGAGCCGGCGACGGTAAGCAGAATTTTTTTGAGCAAAGAACGTTCTCCTGGTTTCGACCGTAGCGGCAAGCCGCGATCAGGAGTTTATACGATTCGCGGCAAACCCGCTACTCGCGAACGAACATCTCGTCCAAATTCAGCAAACCTCGCGCCACTCCCGCCCAGGCCGCGAGGTCCAGACGGTCTTCCCCTGGAGGAACCAGCGGCGCCAAGTTCTCCGCCGCACCTTGTTCAGAGGCCAAAATCTGCTTCTGGCGCTCGAAATACGTGGCCACGCGGTCCTTCTCGCCGGCGTTCGGAGGACGGCTGAGCGCCCGCAGGAACATCCGCTCCAGCCGGGCGTCAAACCCCTGCCGCTCCAGCGCCACCTGCAAGGCCAACGCCCGAGCGGCTTCCATGAACGCCGGATCGTTGAGAAGATTTAACGCTTGTAACGGCGTGTTGGATCGTTCCCGCGTCACTTTCGTCGTCAACGTGTCCGACGCATCAAAGTTAATCAGGAACGGATACGGCGTCGTCCGTTGGAAGAAGATGTACAGGCCGCGCCGGTAGCGGTCCGGGCCGCGTTCTTCGGGCCAGGTTTTCTTGGAGTAGCCGAGCTCGGAGACGCCTTCGGGTTGCGGCGGGTGAACGCTCGGGCCGCCGATCTTGGGGTTGAGCAGCCCGCTCACGGTCAGCGCGTTGTCGCGGACGACCTCGGCGGGCAAGCGCAGGCGGCTCTGGCGGGCCAGCCACTTGTTGTCCGGATCGCGCTCGGCGAGGTCGGGCCGGGCCGCCGACGACTGCCGGTACGCCGCCGAAGTGACCATCTGGCGCAGCATCCGCTTGCGGCTCCAGTCATTTCGCATCAGCTCGGAGGCGAGCCAGTCGAGCAACTCCGGGTGGGTCGGCGGCTCGCCCTGCGTGCCGAAGTCGTTAGTCGTAGAGACCAACGCCTTGCCAAACAGCTCCTGCCACCAGCGGTTGACGGTAACCCGCGCGGTAAGCGGATGTTTCCCGTCCACCAGCCAACGCGCCAACGCCAGCCGCGCAGGCGCCTTTTCGTCCTGAACTTGCGGGAGGACGGCCGGCGCCGCCGGTTGGACCTCCAAGCCCGGGGCGCGCCAGTCGCCGCGCAAGGCGATGTAGGTCGGCTCAGGCTCGTCCTGCTCGATCATCGTGTAAGCCTGGGTGCGAATCGGAAACGACTCAGCGGCCAGATCGTCAAGCTCCTTCTTAACGGCTTGGAGCTTCTCCTTGAGCTCGGGCTTCTTCTCCGTGTCGGGGCCCAAGCGGGCGAGGAAGGCGTCCACGCGGCGGTCGCGCTCGAGCTCGGTCAGCCCCTCGTCGGGTGTGCGCATGTACCAGTCGGCGCGGTCCATCGAGGCCCGCCATTCGGTCA
>CAYOPA010000007.1:20207-21385 GCA_964405625.1 uncultured Bryobacterales bacterium | reverse complement strand
ATGGTCCATCGCTTCAATGAGCTCCCGCCGCCATTGCTGGTAGTGGGGCTCCACGTCGTTCTCGGCCAGGATCTGGTCGCGGCGCTTGCGGTAGTCGGGATAGGAGAGCAGGTAGGGGCCCAGCTCGCCCGGCAACGGCGCCTCGATGTCGCGCTCGACCGTGTTACCCAGGAAGGCGTAGAGCTGATACATCTCCTTCTGGCTCAGCGGGTCGTATTTGTGGTCGTGGCACTGGGCGCAGCCCACGGTCAGCCCCATCCAGACGGTTCCGATCGTGGAGATGCGGTCGATCGTCTCCTCAAAGCGCTTCTCTTCGAGCTTCACGCCCGCCTCGCGATTCTTGATGCCGTTTCGCAGAAAGCCGGTCGCCACGCGCTGCTCCAGGGTCGCGCCGGGCAGCAGGTCGCCGGCAATCTGCTCGACGGTGAACTGGTCGAAGGGCATGTCGCGATTGATCGCTTCGATCACCCACTGACGCCAGCGCCAGGCATGCGGGCGCAACGGGTCGCGCTCATAGCCGTCGGAGTCGGCGTAGCGGGCGGCGTCGAGCCAGGGCAGCGCCCAACGCTCCCCGAAATGGTCCGAGTCGAGCAGCCGGTCGACGAGCTTTTCGTAGGCTTGCGGGCTGTCGTCGGCGAGGAAAGCCTCCACTTGCTCGGGAGTGGGCGGCAGGCCGGTGAGGTCAAAATGAGCCCGCCGCATCAGGGTCACTTTGTTCGCTTCCGGCGACGGTTGCACTCCTTCGGCTTCGAGCTTGGCCAGCACAAACAGGTCGATCGGGTTGCGCGCCCAGCTTGAGGCCTGCACCTTGGGCGCGTCGGGCCGGCGGATGGGCTGGAAGGACCAGTGCTGGGAACGCTGCTCCCGGGTGAGTTGCTTGGCCGGCGCCCGCTCGGGCCATTGGGCGCCCTGGTCGATCCACTCGCGCAGCTTGGCGACCTCGGCGTCGGTCAGGCGCGGGCCCGTCGGAGGCATTTGAAAATTCTGGCGCTCCACGCTCACCCGTTCGAGCAACTTGCTCGCCCCGGCGTCCCCGGGGACGATGACCGGGCCGGAGTAACCGCCCTTGAGCGCGGCCTCGCGGCTGTCGAGCTGAAAGCCGCTCATCTGCATCGACGGGCCGTGGCAGGCGTAGCAGCGCTGGTGGAAAATCGGCTCGATGTCGGCCTCGAAATCCG
>CAYOPA010000007.1:0-20197 GCA_964405625.1 uncultured Bryobacterales bacterium | reverse complement strand
CGCCTCGCGTTTGATGGTGTCGTAAAGCGCGGCGAAATCCGCTCCCGGCGCCAGGAGGGCGAAGACGAACAAGCAGGGCAGCAGGCGGGCGAGCATTACCCGGTCATTATACGTAGGGCGAGCCGAGAGGGCGGCGCTACGGATTCGCGGCCTTTCGTTTCTCCAGCGTCACCAGCAACACACCCGCCGCCACCGCCGCGACGCCCAGGCCCAAGCTCGGGCTGATGCGCTCCCCAAACAGCAATGCGCTGAACAGCACTCCAAACAGCGGCGTCCCAAAAGCAAACACCGAGATCAGCCCCGGCGGGTGCTTTTGCAGCAATCGCACCCACAGGATAAAGGCGACGCCCACCACGCCGACGCCGCAGTAAAGCAGCGCCGCGGCGATGCGGGGCGTAATCTCGCCGGTGATCGGTCCCGGCTCGAACAGCAATCCCCCCGCCACGAAGATCGGCAGCGCCAGGCTCACCTGCCAAACGATCGTCTTGGTCGAGTTGACGCGTTGCACCAGCCGCTGGGTGAAGACCATCCGGACGCCGATCAGCATCGCGGTCAACAGCGCCAGGATGTTGCCCAGCAGGGGCGCCGGGGCGAAGCGGGCTTCCGGGCGTCCCGACAGCACCGAGGCCACGCCCGCGAAGGCGATCGCCAGCCCCAAGATCCGCGTGCGCGATAACCGGTCGTCCGCCACATAGAAGTGCGCGATGACGTTGGTCAGAATCGGCGCGGCGTTCACCAGCACCGCCGAATAGGCCGCCGAGGTGAGCTGGATGCTGAGGTTCATCAGCATGATCTGCACGGCGAACAGCACGCTGAGCAGGATTAGCGGTCGCCAGTCGCGGCGCTCGGGCAGAAGCTCCACGCCGCCGGCGCGCGCCCACAGCAGCAGAAAGGGCAGGCCCAGCGCCATGCGCCAAGCGGCGTTCCAGATCGGCGGCACCGCTTCCAGGGCAATCTTCGTGCCGACGACGTTGGCGCCCCACATCGCCGACATCAGCACGGCCGTGGCGACCGCAGCCGTGCCGACCGGCTCGGCGCCGGGCCGGTGGGTCATCCGCGGGCGACCTCGGTCACGCTCGCCTCCTCGGCCTCGGCGCGGGTGCGGGCGCGGCTGTCATGGGTGACGACGACAATCCCCACGGTCACCAGCAGCGCGCCCAGGATCAACTGCGCCGGGATCGCCTCATCGAGCACCCAGGCGCTCATCAGCACGCCGAAAAACGGCACCGTGAAGGCGAAAACGGACAGGGTGGAGGCGCTGTGCCTGCGCAGCAACGTCGTCCAAGCCAAGAAGCAAAAGCCTCCGATAATGACTCCCTGGTAGAGGATCGCCGCCACCGGCTCCCAGGCGACGGCCTGGAGCGTCGGCGGCTCGAACCACCAGGCGGCGCCCAAAAAAAACGGCAGCGAGAAGACCATCTGCCAGATCACGGGACGCGCCGGATCAGTGGACTGCACCAGCTTACGGGTATAGATCACCCGCAACGCCAGCAGATTGGCCGACACGATCATCAGCACGTTGCCTGCGATCGGATACGGCGCCTTGGCGACCGACGGCCGCCCGGAGGCGACCCAGCAGATGCCGGCAAAGGCCAGGGCCAGCCCGATCAGCCGCTGCCGGTTGAGGTTGTCTTCCGAGGCCGTAAAGTGGCCCTGCAGGTTGGTGAAGATCGGATGCGAGTTCAGCAGCACCACCGCAAAGGCCGCCGAGGTCCAGCCGACGCCGACGTTCAAGCAAGCAATCTGCGAGGTAAACAAGATCCCCAGCAGCCCCACCGCGCGCCAATCCTCCCGGCCGGGCCACAGGTCGATCCCTTGCAGCTTCGCCCAGATCATCACGGCGACCGCGCCGGAGAGGAACCGCCAGAAGGCGCTCCACATGGGCGGAAAGGTATCGAGCCCGAACTTGAGCGCAATGACGTTGCCACCCCACAGCATGGAGACAAACAGACCCAGCACGGCTGTAGCCGACGTGAGCGGTTGCGGCTTCATTCGATTTGATTCGCTCGAATTCGAGCGTCAGAGCCCCAGGCGTGAGCCTGGGGGCACGGTTCGATCTGTTCTCCCAAGCTGACCGTGAGCTACGCCAGCGCCTTAGCTAGTATCTCGACCACGTGGAGCGGCTCGCGCGTCGTGAAGTGCCCAATCTGTTGCCGGCACGATACGCCGGTCACGGCAATCTCGGTCTCCGCGCCGGCCGCTTCCACGGCCGGGAACAGCCTCTCGGCGCCGATTTTCTCCGAGATGTCGTAGTGCTCCTTCTCAAACCCGAACGAGCCCGCCATGCCGCAGCAGCCGGAGTTGATTTCCCCCACCGAGCAGCCGGGGATCAGCTCAAGCGCCGCGATGCTGGGCGCCGTGCCGATGTGCGACTTCTGGTGGCAGTGCCCGTGCAGCAGCGCCTTTTTTACCGTAGCGCGAAACGGCGATTCATACCCCTCGAGCTTGGACTGGCGCACCAGAAACTCGTCGAGCATCCAGGCGTTGGCGGCGACCTTCTCGACGGCTTCGCCCTTGACCAGATCGCCGTATTCGTCGCGCAGAGTCAGCAGGCAGCTCGGCTCGCAGCCGATCACGGGGATGTTTTCGCGGGCGTAGCGCTCCAGCAGCCCGACGTTCTTCTCGGCGCCTTCGCGGGCCTGCTCCAACATGCCTTTGGAGATCGCCGGACGCTGGCAGCAGGTCTTCTCCGCCAGCACGACCTCATAGCCCGAGGCCTCCAGCACGGAGACCGCCGCGCGGCCGACCTCCGGGTAGTTCCAGTTCATGAAGCAGTCGGCGAACAGCGCCACTTGCGGCTTGGAGCCTGCGCCGTTGCTGCCGGAGCGCTTGTTGAACCACGACGTAAAGGTTTGTGAAGCAAACGGCGGCAGGTGACGGCGGGCGTCCACGCCCAACAGCGCCTGGTTGAGCTTGCGCACAGGCGAAAGCCCGAGCATCCAGTTCGACAGCGGCGCGAAAGCCGAGCCGACCTTGTTCAGCGTTTCGGCGTTGGCAAAAAACTTCGCCCGCAGCGGCGTTCCGTTCTTGGCGTAGTACTGCGCCAGGAACTCGTACTTGATCTTCGCCAGATCCACGTTCGAGGGACACTCGCGCTTGCAGCCCTTGCACTCCAGGCACAAGTCCAACGCGTCGTACATGCGTTGGGAGGTGAATTCCTCGTGCGGCAGAGCGCCCGACAGCGCCGCCCGCAGCAGGTTCGCCCGGCCGCGCGTGGAGTGCTCCTCCTCCATCGTGGCGTGGTAGGAGGGGCACATCGTGCCGACCTCGCGCTTGCGGCAGACCCCGGCGCCGTTGCACATCTCGATGGCGCGGTCAAAGCCGCCTTCCCGCGAAAAGTCCAGGTGCGTCTGGATCTGGACCATCTTGTAGTCCGCGCCCCAGCGCAGGTTCTCGGTCAGCTCCGGCGCGTTGACCACCTTGCCGGGGTTGAGCAGGTTCTGCGGGTCCCAGAGGTTCTTTAGCTCCAGAAAACCCTGGTAGATCTCCTCCCCAAAAAGCCACTTGTTGTACTTCGAGCGCGCAATGCCGTCGCCGTGCTCGCCGCTCATCGAGCCGTGGTGCTGGACCACCAGCCCAAAGACCTCGTCGGCGATGTCGGCCATCTTCTTAACGCCCTCGGCGCCCTTGAGGTTGACCATCGGCCGCACGTGCAGGCAGCCTACCGAGGCGTGACCGTAGTAGCCGCCGTGGGCGTCGTGCTTTTCGAGGATCTCGCGGAAGCCGCGCAGAAATTGCGGCATCTCGCTGAGCGGCACCGCTGGATCCTCGACGAAGGCGATCGGCTTGTGGTCGCCCTTGACCGACATCATGATGCCGAGCGCTTCCTTGCGCGTCTGCCAGATGTTGGCCATCATCCCCGGGTCGGAGACCTCCAGGTAGCCGTAACCCATGCGCTTGGCCGTAAGGATGCGCTTGAGCTCGGCGACCTTGGCCTGCACCTCGGCGTCGGAGTCGCCGTAGTACTCGACAACCATGATGGCGTCGGCGTCGAGGTCGAGGAACGAGATGCGGCTCTTGAAGTCGTGCAGCGTGCGCGCCCTCGACAAGATGAAGTCGTCGATCAGCTCCGCCGCGACGGGTCCGGTCTCGACGATTGTTTCGGTCGAGTCCACGGCGTCAAAAAGCGACTTGTAATGCACCACCAGCAGCGACTTGTGCTTGGGCAGCGGCACGATGTTGAGCTTGGCCTCGACGACCACGCCTAGGGTGCCTTCGCTGCCGACCACCGCGCGGCCCAGATTTAGCGGCCCGGTTTTGGCCGAGTAGCCGGCGCCGAAAACGCCGTCGCGGGCCAACAGCTCATCGAGGTTGTAGCCGGAAACGCGCCGCAGGATGCGCGGAAACTTTTCCAGCACGAGCTGCTTGTACTTCTCGCCGATCGCCAGCGAGCCGCGGTAGAGCTTCGCCTCGAAGGAGTCGCCCTTCGACAGGCTCTGGAGCATGCCGTTCTCGACCGGGCGGAACCAGGCCTCGGAGCCGTCGGCGAGCACCACCTTCAGCTCCAGCACGTGGTCAATCGTCTTGCCCCAGCGGATGGAGTGCGACCCGGCGGAGTTGTTGCCGATCATGCCGCCCAAAGTGGCGCGGCTGGCCGACGAAGTGGCCGGGCCGAACTGGAAGCCGTGGGGCTTCAAGAACCGGGAAAGCTGATCCTGGACCACGCCCGGTTGAACGCGCACCCAACCCTCCTCGGCGTTGATCTCCAGGATCCGGTTCATGTACTTGGCGAAGTCGATGTGGATCGCCTCGCCCACGGTCTGGCCCGAGAGGCTGGTGGCCCCGCCGCGCGGCAGCACCGGTACGCGATGCTTGGCGGCGAGCTTGACGGTTTCGACCACGTCGCCGGCGTGCTTGGGGATGATCGCGCCGACCGGCTCAATGCGCCAGACGCTGGCGTCGGTCGAATACAAGATCTTCGAATAGGCGTCGAAGCGGACTTCGCCTTCGACCACGTCGCGGAAAGCGTCGGCCAGCTCAGCGGGGTAATTCATGGACTCCGGCGGGTCAGGAGGCGGCGCGCAGGCGACGGCCCAACGTCTCCAACCCTGTTCCTATATTGTGGTCCGTGACGTTCGAATAAGAAAGCCGCAGGCAGTGCAGCCCCGTGCCGTCCACGAAGAAAGGCTTGCCGGGGATGAAGGCGACCTTGTCTTCGGCCACGCTTTGTTCGAAGAGCGGCAAGGTGTCGATCGTCTTGTCGAAGAGCTCGACCCACAGAAACAGCCCGCCGCGAGGGGCCGTCCAACGGCCGATGTCTTGAAAATTCTGCGCCAGGCCCGCCTGCATCAGCAGCGCCTTGGCTTGGTAGAACTGGCGCGCGGCGGCGACCTGCGGCTCCATCAGACCGCGCTGCAAAAAGCCCAGAATGAGCTTCTGGCTTAGCGTGGAGGTGCACAGGTCGGCGGTCTCCTTGGCGAGGGTGATTTGGCGGATGATCGTCGGCGGACCCATCAGCCAGGCCACGCGGAGGCCGGCGGCGAGGATTTTCGAGAACGTCGACATGTACAGGATCGGCGCCTCCGGGTCGAGCGCCTTGAGCCGCGAGAGATCCCCTGCGCCTTCGAAGTAGAGCTCGCCGTAGGCGTCGTCCTCCACGATCAGCAGGTTCTCGGCGCGCGCCAGCTCAATCAATCCCTGGCGGCGCTCCAGCGACCAGACGCGGCCCGAGGGATTCTGGAAATTGGGGATCACGTAGACGAGCTTGGGTCGGTTGCCGGAAGCTCGCGCCTCACGCAGCTTTTGCGCCAGGTCCTCCACGATCATGCCGTCGTCGTCGCAGGCGACGCCGAACAGGCGGGCGCGGTAGTTACGGAAGGCGTCCACGCCGCCGGGAAAGCTCGGCGTTTCGGCAAAGACGGCGTCGCCGGGGTCGAGCAGGACGCGGCCGATCAGGTCGAGCGCCTGTTGCGAGCCCGAGGTCAGCATCGTCTCCTCGTCAGCCGCCGCGACGCCCTGGACGCGGGCGGTGCGCTCGCGAACGGCCGCAATCAGCGCCGCGTTGCCGCGCGTCACGCTGTACTGGAACAGCCCGCCCTTTTCGGAGGCGACGAGCTCGTTGAAGATCTCGGCCAGTTGCTCATGCGGGAATGTCTGGGCGCTGGGCGAGCCGGCGGCGAAGCTGATGACGCCGGGCTGATTGACCAAGCCGGTCATGCGCCGGATCAACGACGGCTGCATCACGGCCGAGTCAGCGGAGAGGAGCGCGGCGAAATCCATGGGCGCTACTGGAACCCGTGGCGCACGGCTGCGCCATGCACGCGAGGCTCAGCCTCGCGCGGGTCGTGGCGGAACTTCACTACCGCCACCACCCTGAAGGTCGGCTCGAAAGCCGACCCAGCGGGCTTCGTCAAAGCCCGCGCCACAATCCGCGATCTCGACTCCAGCCGCACTACACCACCCTCTGCCGGGAGCGGTAAACCCCGTTCGCAAATTCATCGAAGACAACCGATACGGCGGGATGGCGGATCGCCTTGCCGCTCGGATCGGCCTGCAAGTTACGCTCAGCAACGTACGTTTCATGGCCGCCCCCGTCGACCAGCACCTTGTACCAAGGCTGGTTCTTGGGCGGCCTCGAGCGCGCCATCTGCTTGTACCACTGCTCGCTGCCGGCAAAAACCGGGTCCACGTCGTAGATCACGCCGCGATAACCGAACATCTTGTGCTCGACGAGCTGGCCGATCGAGAATTTGGCTTCCGGCCCCATGGGCGACGGGTTCAGACTAGCACAGCGCCCGGGGGCCTACAGCTTGTCCAGCCCCTCGGTCAGCTCGATGTAGACGCCCCAGGGGTCGGTGAAGAAGGCGATCGCCAGCCCCATTTGCTCGATGTTGCGGTAGGGGACGTCGAACTTCACGCCGGCGGCTTCGAGCTTCTTGCAAAACGCCTCCAAGTTCTTCACCTCGAAGCCGATGTGGTCGAGCGTGCGGCCCTTGGTCGGCGCCGGGTCCTCCTGCGGCGAGAAGGTGAGGTTGACGCCGGGCAGGTCGGCGGCGTCGAACGGTCCGCGCGTCATCGGCGCTGCGCCGAAGGTCTCGGCGTACCACTTTTGCGCGACCTTGGTGTCCGGGTGGGCAAAGTGAGTGTGGTGATGGGCGATAGGGCCGTCGAGCTTCGTGTTCTCGATCAGCTCGACCTTGATCTCGTCCGGGCCCATCACGAACGCCAGGTTCATTTCCTGGCTGGGCGAGTAGAAGACCTCGGTCGTGGCCCGGCCGCCGGTCACCTCGCGCTGGGTGACGATGGGGAAGCCGGCCTGCTTGAGCTTGCCGACCAGCCCGGTCACGTCAGGGAACTGGAAGCCGATGTGGTTGACGCCGGTTCCGATCGAACCGCCTGTTGGGGCGCGCTCGGTGAGGAAGACCAGCGCGTTGGGAAAGCGGTAGACGGGCGTCTTGCCGAAGCTGGTGAGCTCGCCGCCGAGCAGCTCTCCCCAGAAGCGCTGGTGGGCGTCCAGGTCGGTCACATTCAGGTGGTAGTGACCCATGGCGACGGGGGCTTCGCGGGCCGCCGTGAGCTGCGCCGAGGCCGCCGGGGCTGCCACAACGGCGAAGATGAGGCCGGCGGCGGCGCGGAACTGTAACGATTTCATAGCTTTCGGCATTCTACTCCGTTGAAGATTGGGCTTGCCGAGGTTTCCAACCATCTGAGATACTAAGCTCGCCGAAGGCGGAACGCGTCGGGCTTAATTTCGTTCGCCCCACGCTTGAGTTTCTCAAATCAAGATCCGGCCGGATTTGCATCCCTTGCGGGTTAGGGACGCCTGGCGACTATTGGACGGCTCTCGCCGCGGAATGCGGGGGCGCCGGAGAACCCGCGGGTTGAAAAACAAGGGAGTCAGGAATCTATGAAAGAAGAAGGCATCGAAGTACAAGGGACGATCGTGGAAAAGCATCCGGGCGGCACGTTTTCCGTGGCGCTGGACGAAAAGCACACCGTGCTGGCGCAGATTGCCGGTAAGCTGCGCAAGCACCGCATCCGCATCCTCACCGGCGACCGCGTGAACGTGGAGCTCTCACCCTACGACCTGACCCGCGGTCGCATCATCTACCGCTATCGCACCTAGGCCGACGTCCACGGCTGTCGGCGATCAATATCCGCATGGCATCCTGGTAAACCTGAAGCCATGCCCGCCCGTCGCATCGTGCTGTGCCTGGACGGCACCTGGAACAGCGATCCTCCGCTGTTCCGGTCACACCCCACGAACATCCTGCAAATCCATCGGCGCCTAGCGTCCCGTGACGCCGCCGGCGTGGAGCAGCTCAGCCTCTACGAGCCCGGCGTCGGCGCCGGCCGCTCGCATCTTGCCGGCTATGCCGGTTGGACCGTCGGCCGCATCATCCGTCGCGCCTACCTGCGCTTGGCGAGAACATGGCGCGAGGGAGACGAGCTGTTTCTGTTTGGCCTCAGCCGCGGCGCTTACCAGGCGCTGACGGTGGCGCGCTGGCTGGACTGGGGCGGGCTGCCCGAGCTTGACGTCAGCGATAGGGAGATCAAGCGTCGGTTCGCGCTGTACCGCGATCTCGATGAGCAAGCCCTGTGCGCCTTGCCCGCGCGGCGGCCTGTCCCGGTGCGCTTTCTGGGGGCGTTCGACACCGTGGAGGCGCTGGGCCTGCCGTTGCGAGGCTTGCACAAGCTGACGCGACCCGACGTCGGTTATCACTCGCGTGAACTACCGGCCAACGTTGAAATCGCCCGCCACGCGCTGGCTTTGGACGAGGAGCGCGGCGCATTTGAGCCCGCTGTCTGGCCGCCGGCGCATCCGGGACAGTCGCCTCCGGGACAATCGGTCGAACAGGTCTGGTTCCCCGGCTCGCATGGCGATGTCTGCGGCGGCTTCGGAAACCGGGCGCATTCGGACCATACGCTGCTCTGGATGATGAGCGAGGCCGAGCGCGCCGGGCTGGCCTTCGACCCCGCTCGGCGCGACGCTGACCTGAGCCCGAAACCCGAGGCGCGGCCCAGCCGCCCCTTCGGCGGGCTGCATCGGCTTGTCGCCCGATTGCCCCGCACGCCCGGCGCGACCTGGCCGGAAACCGAGCGGCTGGACGCCTCGGCGACGCCCCGGCGGCCAACACTGGCAAAATAGACCAACGATGGACTGGCTTTCCGACAAACCGATTCCCGCCGCCGAGCGGCTGATCTTCGCCCTCGACGTACCCACGCCCGAGGCCGCCCGCGAGCTCGCCGACCGGCTGGGCGACAGCGTGATCTTCTACAAGCTCGGTCTGGAGCTGTTCATGGCGGGCGGCTATTGGGAGCTGGTGGACTGGCTGCGCGAGCGCGGCAAGAAGATCTTTGTCGACCTGAAGTTTTTTGACGTGCCCGCGACGGTGGCCGGAGCGGTGCGGCGGCTCAACGGCCGCGGCGTGCAGTTGTGCACCGTCCACGGCAACGACGGCATCCTGCGGGCCGCCTGCGAGGCGCGCGAGGACGTGCGGGTGCTGGCCGTAACCGCGCTGACGAGCCTGGACCGCGGCGACCTGGACGACCTGGGCTTCCAGTGCGATCCGAAAACGCTGGTGCTGTCGCGGGCCCGACGCGCGCTGGCGATGGGTTGCGACGGCGTCGTCTCCTCCGGGCTGGAGGCGCCGGAGATTCGCCGCGAGCTGGGCTCGAAGCTGCTGGCGGTGACGCCGGGGATTCGCCCCGTCGACAACCGCCCGGCGGACGATCAGAAGCGTACCGTGGATGTGGAGCAGGCCTTTCGCGGCGGGGCGGACTACATTGTGGTCGGGCGCCCGATTCGTGACGCGGCCGACCCCCGCGCGGCGGCCGAGGCGATCCAGATAACGATCGCGGGGCTGTTTTCGGCGACCACTTAGGGGCGGCCGGCAGGCCGCCCAGGACCGGTTAAACCGAAGTTCCTGGCGGTTTGACGAGCAGTTCTGTTCACGGATCGTTGATTCCGTGAGGGATCGGGGAAAAGAGTCGGGCTTTTAGATGCAATATTGCAATATTGTAGTCACTAAAGTCCCGACCAGGAAGCATTCGTAGCGCAGGCGCCCACGCCTGCCGCCTCGACCCCCAGGTCGAGGCCCGCACCTTTGCCTCGGAAGGTCGGCTTCAGTGAGCCTCTTCCCGCCAGCCCGTCCAGCGCCGCGCCGCCCACGTCCCGAGATAGAAGAAAGGCGTATCGCAGAACGCGACCAGCGCCTTGAACAGCCACAAGTCGATGATCGTTGACAGCATCCAGTCCGTCGTTTGGACGCCCCAAAACAGCACCAGCACCACCAGCACCGAGTCCACGAGCTGCGACATCACCGTGGAGCCGTTGTTGCGCAGCCACATGTGCTTGCCCAGCGTCACGCGCTTCCAGAAGTGAAAGATCTTGACGTCGATGAGCTGGGCGATTAAATAGGCCGTCATCGAAGCGGCGATCACGCGCCAGGCGTTCTTGAAGGTCGTCATGTAGATCTCATCGCTGACCGGCGATTCGGGGATGGCCGGAAACAGCGAGCCCAGCCACAGCGCCGCCAGCACGAACATCGACACCAGGAAGCCGACCCAAACCACCCGGTTGGCCCGGCGATGTCCGTAAATTTCCGACAGCAGGTCCGTCGCCAGGAACGTAACCGGGTAGGGAAGCGAGCCGGCCGACAGGACAAAGACCTTAAAACCCATGTCCACGGTCAGGAACTTGTTGGCGATCAGGTTGGTGACGACCAGCGAGCCCAGAAAAAGCCCGGCAAGCGAGAGATATAGAATCTCCGCGCGCCCGTCCAGCGGGCGTTCGACGGCGGCGCGCTTGGTCATGTCCAAAGCGTACACAAGAAAACGCCCGAATGGCTGTGGAGCCACCCGGGCGTTCTTTGGGCCTTCGCCAGTTCTTGTTCAGACGGCGCTGTGCGCTTCCAGCAACTGGGCCATCTTTTCCTTGGGAACGGCCCCGACGACCTGATCCACAACCTTGCCGCCCTTGAAGACGAGCAGCGTCGGGATGCCCCGCACCTGGAAGCGGGAGGCGGTCTGCTGATTGCTGTCCACGTCGACCTTGCCGACCTTGGCCTTGCCCACGAAGTCATCCGCCACCGCGTCCACGGCGGGAGCGATCATGCGGCACGGGCCGCACCAACTCGCCCAGAAATCGACCAAAACGGGCGTGTCGGAGTTAATGACCTCCTGGTCAAAGTTCGCGTCGGTGAATACGAGTGTGTTCGGTCCTGCCATGTCTTTCTAGTTCTCCTTGTGTCTTATCTGCCTGTATTCTCAGATGCGCATCCGCTTGTGAGGATGCACAAAAAGTTCATTGCCGCTTACCCAGCAACTCAAGCGCGGCCGCGGTCAAGGCCGTTGCGCCGGTACGAATCGACTCGCGCGGCTCGGGCCAGTATCCCGGCGAGTGCAGCGACGGCAAGGGCGGCGCGCCGGGCATTCGCGACGCCTCCCAGCGCTCCGGATCAATCGTGCCGACCCAGAAAATGAAGATTGGAATCTTGTCTTCGGTTCGGCCGTACTCGGAAAAATCTTCGCCGCCCGTGACCGGCGCGACTTCGACGACATTCGCCTCGCCGAGCTCCCGCCGCCAAGCCGGGATCAGCCGTTCGCCCAGCGAGGGCTCGTTGTAGGTCGAAGGCGTAAACTCAAGCTCCGCCAGCTTCACGGTCGGCAGGCGATCCTCGGGCACGCCCGCGGCCAAGGCCGTATGCTTGGCGATCTGTCGGATAGAGTCCAGCAGCAACGCTCTTGTTTCATCGTCAAACGAGCGGACGGTGAGCTGGAGCTTGACCTCTTCGCCGATGATGTTGTGTTTGGTCCCGCCGTGGATCGAACCGACGGTGATGACGGCCGGCTCAAACGGGCTGACCTTGCGGCTGACGATGGTTTGCAGGTTGACCACGGTCTGGGCGGCGATCACGATGGGGTCCTTCGTCATGTGCGGCCAGGCGCCGTGCCCGCCCACGCCGCGGATCGTCATGTCGACCGAATCGACGGCGGCCAGCGCGTAACCGTTGGTGTAGCCGATTTGGCCCGTCGGCAGCGAGGCGCTTGCATGCAAGGCCACCACGGCCTCGGGCTTGGGGAAGCGCGAAAACAGGCCGTCCTTGAGCATCGCCCGCGCGCCGGCGCCGCGCTCTTCGGCGGGCTGGCCGAGCATCACCAGCGTGCCGCGCCAGTCGCTCTTCGACGCCGCCAGTTGCCGGGCGGCGCCGATGAACGACGACATGTGAATATCGTGCCCGCAGGCGTGCATCACGCCCACGTCGGCGCCAAGGTCGTCGGTGGTGCGGACGTCGCTGGCGTAGGGCCGGCCGGTCTGCTCCACGACGGGCAGGCCGTCGAGGTCGGTGCGCAGCATCACGGTGGGGCCGTCGCCGGTGCGCAGGATCGCCACGAAGCCGTGCCCTCCGACCTTTTCAGTGACCTCGAAGCCCAGCTTGCGCAGTTCGGCGGCAAGGCGCGCGGCGGTTTTTTCCTCGTAGAACGACAGCTCGGGCGCCTTGTGGAGCGCGACGTAAAGCTCGACCAAGCTGTCGAGCTCGGCGTTGGACGGCGAGACGGGCGCGGCCGGGGCCGCCAGGGCCGCCGCCAATAGAATTCCAACCGTCCGCGCGAGCATTCCCTCCATTCTACCCGGGGGCGCCGCTACACTGGGTCGCGATGCCGACGCTCTCGTCTCTGTTCGACCTCAGCGGGAAGACCGCGCTCGTGACGGGCGGCTCGCGCGGGCTGGGCGCGGAGATCGCCGAAGGATTGGCCGAAGCCGGCGCCCGGCTGTTTCTGCTGGCGCGGCGCGAACAGTGGCTGGCGCCGACGCTGGCCGCGTTTCGCGAAAAGGGCGTGGAGTGCCACGGGGCGCTGTGCGATGTGAGCGACCAGGGGCAAGTCGAGAGCGCGGTCGCCCAAGCTGTGGCCCACTACGGCGGCGTGGACATCCTGGTGAATAACGCCGGCGTGACCTGGGGCGCCCCGCCCGAAGAGATGCCGCTCGACAAGTGGCGGCAAGTGGTGGACGTGAACCTGACGGGGACGTGGCTGTGCTCGCAGGCCGTGGGGCGGCGGATGCTGGAGCAGGGCGGGGGCGCCATCGTGAACATCGCCTCCATCGCGGGCCTGGTGGGCAGCGTGGGCGCGGAGATGAGCATCCCGGCTTACGCAGCGAGCAAAGCGGGCGTGCTGGGCCTGACGCGCGAGCTGGCCGCCCAATGGGGCCGCCGCGGCGTCCGCGTCAACGCCATCGCACCGGGCTTCTTCCCCTCGCGCATGACGGAGAAACTGCTGGAGCGGATACAAGAGCAGTACGAGGCCGGCGTCCCCCTGGGCCGCGTGGGCCGGACGGGCGAGCTCAAGGGCGTGGTGGTGTTCCTGGCGTCGGACGCGTCCAGCTACATCACCGGCCAGACCGTGGTGGTGGATGGCGGGGCCACGGCGGTGTGAGGGACGCCAGTGAAGGATCTCGCCGACGCGTTTACAATGAAGGCCGGGCATGCGGGATGAACCAAACAGCGCCGGCGGGCAGCGCAATTGGCTGCTGTACGGCGTGCTCGGCGTGTTGCTGGTATTGGCCGGCCTGATGCTGTTGCAGTCCTGGCGGCAGTCCGAGGAGCTGGAGCGGCGGCTGGCGGCTTCCGAGCAGCGCGAGACCGAGCTCGAGCAGCAGGTCGCGTCCGAAACGCAGACCGCGGCTGACCTGCGCCTCCGCGCTGAAGCGGCCGAGGCCAACGCCACCGCCGCGCAGAAAGAGGCGCTGGAGGCGGCCGAGGAGCGCGGGCAGGCCGAGTGGGAGCGCGAGCTCGCCCGCGTGGAGGCCGAGCAGGCGCGGCAGTCCTCCGATCGCGCCGAGGCGCGGGCCGCCGACAGCGAGCAGAAGTATCGCGAGCTTAAAACCGCCCGCGCCCGCGAGCTCGACCGCATGCAAGAAGCGCTGAGCGCCATCGTGGAGACGGAGCGCACGCCGCTCGGCATGGTTATGCGGCTGGGCGAGGACGCTTTGCAGTTCGAGTTCGACAAGGCCGCGATCCGCGAGCAGGACAAAGAGCTGCTCAGCCGCATCGCGGGCGTGCTGCTGTCTTCCCACGGCTACCGCTTGGCAATTTACGGCCATACCGACGATCAAGGGCCGGCCGCCTACAACGAGAAGCTCTCCGAGCGCCGCGCCGAAGCCGTCCGGCAGTATTTCATTAATGCCGGCGTGCCGGCCGACATCATGTCGTGGCAGGGGCTGGGCGAGTCGAGCCCGCGCGTGAAGGGAACTTCCGAGGCGGCTCGCCAAAAGAACCGCCGCGTGGAGATCGGTCTGGTCGATACCGTCATCACCTACGAAGCCGACGAAGGGGCGACCGAGCGCTGATGGGCTTGGCTCGCTTCGGCGCTCACACTTCGGTGGCGGGAGGTCTGGCCAACGGCGCCAAGGAAGCAGTCGCGCTGGGCGCCACGGCGTTTCAGATTTTTACCCGCAGCCCGCGCATGTGGGCCGCCGCGCCGCTGTCGGACGCCGATGTCGTCGAGCTCAAGCGGATTCGCGCCGAAGCCGACCTGCGGCCGCTGGTGATCCATGCCAGCTATCTAATCAATCTGGCGGCCGGCGACGCCTCGAACCGGGCCAATTCGATCGTGGCGTTTCGTGACGAGGTCGTGCGCGGCGTGGCCATCGGCGCTGATTATCTGGTCTTCCATCCCGGCAGCGCCAAGGATTTCGGCTCACCGGAGGAGGCGATTGTCGCTCTGGCTGATGGGTTTGCGGAAGCGGTCGACGGCGTGGATTTTGGCGGGCTGACGATTTTGTTCGAGAACACAGCCGGCGGCGGCGCCTCGCTGGGCCGTACGTTCGAGGAGCTGCGGGCGATCCGCGAGGCGGCCGCTGGGCGCACAAAGGCGCCGCTGGGGTTTTGCATCGACACCTGCCACGCCTTCGCGTCCGGATACAACATCGCGCGGCCGGAAGTCCTGGACACGACCTTGCAATCCGTGGACGAGCTGTTGGGGCTGGACGCCGTTCCGGTGCTTCATGTCAACGATTCGAAAGCGAAGTGCGGCTCCAAGGTGGATCGCCATGCGCGGCTGGGCGAGGGCTTGATCGGCTGGGAGGCGATGCAGCGGATTGTGCGCCACCCCAGGCTGGCGGGCAAGGCCTTGATTCTGGAGACGCCCCACGACCCCGACGGCACGCACACGGAGAGCGTGAAGGCGCTGCGGAAGATGCTGGAAGGGTAGAATAAGCGTGGAGGTTCTACCATGGCCCTCAACATCAAGAACGAACGCGCCTGCGAGCTGGCGACCGAGCTCGCAGAGCTGACCGGCGAGACGAAGACGCACGCCATCCTGGTGGCCCTGGAAGAGCGGTTGGAGAAGCAGCGTCAGGCCCGTCGGAAGAAGGCGACGGCGGAGGAGCTGTTGGAGATTGGCCGGCAGGTCGTCCGTGAAATCGGATACCAACCGGACGTGGACCACGCAGCCCTCCTTTACGACGAGCACGGGCTTCCCAAGTGATCGTTGACCCGTCGGCGCTGTTGGCCGTCGTGTTTGCGGAGAGTGACGGCCAAGCGTATGCGGACGCCATGCTGTCGGCCCGGGAATGCAGGATGTCTGCTGTCGGATACCTGGAGGCCGCAATCCGTCTTGATCAACTGCTGGGCAGGGTTGATCCGCGGCTGGACCAGATGATGGAGCTGCTGGAAATCACCATCGAGCCGGTCACGCCGCAGCACGCCAGGCTGGCCCGAATCGCCTACCGACGCTACGGCAAAGGCAACCACCCCGCCCGGCTCAATCTCGGCGACTGCTTCTCCTACGCCCTCGCCAAATCGGCCCGCGAGCCCCTGCTGTTCAAGGGCGACGACTTCTCGCAAACCGACATCCCCTCGGCCTAGCTAAACTGAAAGCTTCGGCCATCCCAGCGGCCACTGCTTATCGCTCACCGCTCACTGTTCACCTCCCAATGCCCGAACGCGCCTATAACCCCCAGGAAATCGAGCCCAAGTGGCAGGAAATCTGGGAGAAGCAACACCTTTTCCGCACCTCCACGGACCAGTCCAAGCCCAAGTACTACGTGCTGGAGATGCTGCCTTACCCATCCGGCACGCTGCATATGGGTCACGTTCGCAATTACTCCATCGGCGACGCGCTGGCGCGTTATAAGCGCATGCAGGGTTTCCGCGTGCTGCATCCGATGGGTTGGGATTCCTTCGGCCTGCCCGCGGAGAACGCCGCTATCAAGAACAAGCGCGACCCCGGCGAGTGGACCCGTTCGAACATCGCGAACATGAAGCGCCAACTGCGCTCCTTCGCCTTCAGCTACGACTGGGACCGCGAAGTTTCCTCCTGCGAACCGGAATACTACCGCTGGAACCAGTGGTTCTTTATCCAGATGTTCAAAAAGGGCTTGGCCTTCCGCAAGAAGAGCCTGGTCAACTGGTGCCCGCGGTGCGCAACTGTCTTGGCCAACGAGCAGGTGGTCAACGGCTGCTGCTGGCGCCACGAGGAGACTCCCGTCGAGCAGAAGGAGCTCGAGCAGTGGTTCTTCCGCACCACGGCGTATGTGCAGGAGCTGCTCGACGAACTGGCTGAACTGGAGGAAGGCTGGCCCGAGCGCGTGGTCGCCATGCAGCGCAACTGGATCGGCCGCTCGGAGGGGACCGAGGTCGATTTCGCGCTGGACGGCTCGGATGAAAAAGTCCGCGTATTTACCACCCGGGTCGACACGATCTTCGGCGCGACGTGCGTCATCCTGGCGCCGCAGCATCCTTGGGTCGCCGAGATGGGCTTTTCCGACCGCGCCCAGCCGATGATCACGGCGCAGAAGGAGAAAGATCCGGGCGACCTGGAAAAGGACGGCTTCTTTACCGGGCGGTACGCGATCAATCCGTTTTCCGGCGAGAAGGTTCCCATCTGGGTCGGCAACTTCGTGCTGTGGGGCGTGGGCTCCGGCGCGATCATGGCGGTGCCGGCGCATGACCAGCGCGACTTTGAGTTCTGCAAGAAGTTCGGCATTCCCATCAAGCCGGTCATCCAGCCGCTCGACGGCGCGCTCCCGCTCGTTGAGGAGATGGGAAAAGCCTATGTCGAGTACGGCATCGCCGCCGTTTGCGGCCAGTGGAGCGGCCTCGCCAGCGCCGAAGCCAAGCAGCAGATGACGGCCCATGCCGAGGCGAACGGCTTCGGCGAGGGCTCGATCACTTACCGGCTGAGGGACTGGGGCGTCTCCCGCCAGCGCTATTGGGGCACGCCGATCCCGATGATCCATTGCGAGACTTGCGGCGTCGTGCCCGTGCCTGAATCGGACCTGCCGGTGCTGCTACCGAAGAATGTCGATCTGACCGGCACGGGCGAGTCGCCCCTCAAACAGGTTCCCGAGTTCCTGCACGTGGACTGTCCGGAGTGCGGCGGCAAGGCGCAGCGCGAAGCCGACACGATGGATACGTTCGTCGATTCCTCGTGGTACTTCTACCGCTACACCGACCCTAAGAACGACCAGGCGCCGTTCTCACGAGAGGCGGCCGCGGCCTGGTTTCCCATCGACCAGTACATCGGCGGTGTCGAGCACGCCGTGCTGCACCTGATCTATTGCCGTTTTTGGACCAAGGTGATGCGCGACCTCGGGCTGATCGACTGGGACGAGCCCGCCGCTCGCCTGTTCACGCAGGGCATGGTGATCAAGGACGGCAAGAAGATGTCCAAGAGCCTGGGTAACACGGTCAGCCCGGAGGAGATGGTGCAGCGCTACGGATCGGACACGGCGCGGGCGTTTTCGCTCTTCGCGGCGCCGCCGGACAAGGACTTGGACTGGCAGGACTCCAGCGTGGAGGGCATGTCGCGATTCCTGGCGCGGGTCTTCCGGCTGGTGACGCGCAACGCCGATTCCGGCGCGGTCCCCTCCACCGAGGCCCAAAACGAAGCCGACACGGCTCTGTTGCGCAAGCTGCATCAAATCATTGAGCGTGTCACTCTCGACTTCGACAAGCGCTGGCACTTCAACACTTCGCTGGCCGGCGTGATGGAGCTGACCAACGAGATCTACGCCGCCGAATCAGCCGCCTCGCCGGGTGTGCTGGCCGAGGTGCTGCGCAAGCTTGTGCTGTTGCTGAACCCGTTCGCGCCGCACCTGGTGGAAGAGCTCTGGGAAACCTTGGGCGAACAGGGTCCGGCGCTCGATGCGCCCTGGCCGCGGTTTGACCCCAGCCTCGCCGAGCAGGACGAAGTGGAGATCCCGGTCCAGGTCAACGGCAAGATGCGCGGCAAAATCACTGTCGCCAAAGGGGCCGCCCAGGAAGCCGTGGAAGCCGCCGCCAAGGCCGACGAGAATGTCTCCCGGCACCTGGACGGCAAGACCATCCGAAAAGTCATCCTGATCCCTGACCGCATGCTCAACATCGTCGTCGGGTAAGGCGGCCCCGGACGAAAAACCAAACCAGAGCGCTCGTTAAGGGGGCCGGCCGGCCCATTCCATGCCGCGAGTGTAAAATCCACGCTTGTGTAACAAAATCTTAATGCTTTTCCTGGTGGTTTGAAGCTAAACTGTTGCACGACATAGATAGCCTGGCCTTACTGTGACGTGGGTCCAGGCGCCTGAACTGCGTCCTAACCGGGTCGCATCGGGTGGCGTTCCGTGTTTGCGCGCCCCTAGGGCCGGATACTGTGTCCGGCTTCCTTGTGAGTCTCGCTTCTCGAAGTGGAGGGTTAATCGCTTTGCAGATCAAGCGTATCGAGCGTTACTGTTTACTCCTTTCCCTGCTGCTACTGACGGCTGGCGTCGTTTTGGGGCAGGGCCTGACGGGCTCCCTGGTTGGCACCGTCACCGACAATTCCGGCGCCGTCATCCCCGGCGTCAACATTGAAGTCGTCAACGAAAATACCGGCGTGAAGGCGACCACGCAGACCAACGCCTCGGGCGTTTACGAATTTCCGCTGCTGCGCGCTGCGCCGTACAAGCTCACAGCCGTCGCCGAGGGCTTCCGCACACTGGAGCGCACGGGCTTGGAAGTCCGCTCTACAGAGACGCAACGCGCCGACATCACGATGGAGCTCGGCGTGGTCAGCGAGATCATCACCGTCAGCGAGGCGACCCCGCTGCTGCAAACGGACCAGCCGACGCTCGGCCACGTGATCGAGGAAAGCACGATCACCGCCATCCCGCTGGCGACCCGCAATTTCACCCAGATCCTGGGCACCTCGCCCGGCGTCGTCGGCTCAATCATGAACGCGGACCGCCAGGGCACCGGCTCGGACTCGGTTTCAGTCAACGGCGCCCGCCGCGGCTCCAATAACGTGTTGGTCGACGGCGTGCCGACCTCAAACCAGCTCAACAACGCCCCCGACGGCGACGGCACGCCGTCGATCGAGTTCTTGAGCGAGTTCAAGGTGCTCACCAGCCTCTACAGCGCGGAGTACGGCCGCAACCAGGGCTCGGTCATCAACGTGACCACGCGCAGCGGCGGCAATGAGTTTCACGGGTCAGCGTACGAGTTCCTGCGCAACACGCGGCTCAACGCCCGCCCGTTCTTTTTCTCCGAGCGGCGCGCGAACATTCAGAACCAGTTCGGCGGCAACATCGGCGGGCCAATCGTAAAGAACAGAACGTTCTTCTTCTTCGGCACGGAGTACTCGCGGCAGCGCAACGGCAATGGCAACGCCGCCCGCTTCCTGGTGCAAGTTCCCGACGCCGAGCGTCGCGCCGGGCGCTTCCAGCGCACTTTGTTCGACCCGCTTTCCGGCGCCCCGTTCGCCAACAACACAATCCCGCAGAGCCGGCTCAATCCCATCTCGCTGAGCATCCAGAACGCGCTTCTGCCGCTGCCCAACCTCAACGATCCCGGCTCGAACAACAACTTCCAGGCCTTTCAGAATCTGACCACCGACTTGGAGCAGCTCACGGTGCGCATTGACCACAACTTCAACTCCAAGCACTCCATCAACGGCCGCTACTTCCAGTCGTTGCAGGAGGACTTGGCGCCGTTCGGCTGGGGACCTCCGGGATTCGGCCGCGTCTCGAACCGCAAGAAGTTCCTGTGGGGCTTGACCAGCACGCACGTCTTTACTCCCAGCCTCATCATGGAGATGCGCGCCAGCGGCGACTACACCGATCAGTTCATCGAGCCGCTGCAGCAGGGCGATCCGCGCCAGTTCGGATTGCAACCGATCGACGGCGTGACCTTCGCCAACGAGCAGTCCGGCCCGCCGCGGATCCTGATCGACAACTATCTCAATTTCGGCAACGTGTCCAACTGGTCCGACTTCATCGACCGCTACACCTACGGCCCGA
>CAYOPA010000006.1:12462-32694 GCA_964405625.1 uncultured Bryobacterales bacterium | reverse complement strand
CGCTGATTTCAAGTCCAAGTCGGAATCGTGGCGCAGGCGCCCACGCCTGCCGTCTCGACCCCCAGGTCGAGACCTGCGGATTTCCTCGGAAGCTCGGCTGGAAAGCCGACCCTGCGGGCTTCGCCAAAGCCCGCGCCGGTGCAACGCCGGCTACCAGCGCAGCCTACCGGATTGGCGCGGCGGGCTGCGGCGTTAGATCGTCCGGCAGGCTCGGGCTAAGCCCGCGCAGCTCCGTATCAGGACGGAAGGCGAGCCACGCAAAGGCGTAGAACACGCCGTGGTCCAGAGGCCGCAGCCGCGCGCCCTTATGCGGGCCGGAGATTGCTTCCCCGAATAGATTCCACTCGCTGCCGGTTTTCGTATCGGTGATGCGGTTCTTCTTGGAGCGAAACTTCAGATCCTGGCCGTCAACGATCGGCGAAAACACGCCCACTGAACCGACTTGCTCGGAGTCCGAAATGCGCTTGGCGTCCATGGCTCCAACCGCCTCCGGGTCATAGAAAATGACGTAGGGCTCGCCGTCGATCTTGCCCGTTCGGACTCCGCCACGGGCCACCGAATCCAACGTGTGCGCCTCCGGCTTGGTTTCTGAGTAGATCGCCACCAGCCGGTCCAGCGCCCGGATGCGGTCAGCGTGCGGGTAGTCGGCCGGGAACATCACCCCGCGGCGCGATTCGTACCCGACGTATGGGGTCGTGCCGTACGGGACGAACGTTCCCGTGTCGCGGTTCAGCACCTTCGCGTCGGGAAATCGCTCGCGGACCGCGCCGTAGTGCGCCACCTGGCTGGTTACGACACGTAGCGTATTGCCGGTCAGCTCGCCCACAATGCCTTCGCCCGTGAGCTGCTGCCAAAGCGTTTCGGTTTGATGGTCGTACATGACCATGTCGCTGTGGCGCAACATCCCGGAGACGCCGAAGGTGTAGGTCTTGCCGTCCAGGCGCCGGTCGAAGGCGATGGCCGAATTACACAGCGGACAGTAGCTGGCCAACACCGGCAGATCGCCGATCTGGTCGTTGGCAAGCTCGTGGTACATCAGAATCTGGAACGGATAAACCCGCACCTGGCCCTGGTACTCCACGACAAGGACCGGCTCGCGGTCATCGAGCCAGGTCGTGGCGCGTCGGGTGGAGTCGAAATTGGGTCGGAGCAGCGCCGGAATGCCGTCCTTGGGCGGGCCGCCGCCCCGCAGCTCGGAGAGCTCGATGGACCGCTTGGAGAGGTCCGTCCGGAACTCCCCGCGAACAGGCAGCTCCTGGGCGCTCAAGGTGAATCCGAGCGCGATGATCAGGCCGGCGAGTGGCGTGTAGGCGGTCATAACGGTCTACCCCGTGTTTGTCTTCGCACCCCGCGCCGCTGCGGTTACGCAACCTGATGGCCGAGCGCGCCCCGCGGCGGGGAAGAGTTTACACTGGGAGATTCGCGGATGTCGTCTCCCGCCGTAGCCTTTCGCTCGGTCTCCAAGAGCTACCCGATCTACCAGAACCCGGCGGATCGGCTTAAAGAGTTATTGACCTTCAACCGCCTCAAGCGTCACCAGGACCACTGGGCGCTGCGGGATGTCTCCTTTGAGGTCGGGCGCGGCGAGGTCTTCTGCCTTGTCGGCGAGAACGGCTCCGGCAAGAGCACGTCCCTGCAACTGGCCGCTCAGATCTTCGGCCCCTCCTCGGGCCAGGTCGAGGTCAACGGGCGCGTCTCGGCGCTGCTCGAGCTGGGTGCGGGCTTCAACCCGGAATTTTCCGGCCGCGACAATGTCTACCTCAGCGGCACGGTGCTGGGTCTCTCCACCGCCGAGATCAGCCGCCGCTACGAAGCGATCGGCGACTTCATCAACCAGCCGGTCAAGACCTACTCCTCGGGCATGTTGGTGCGGCTGGCCTTCGCCGTCGCCATCAACGTGGAGCCCGAGGTGCTGCTGGTGGACGAGGCGCTGGCCGTGGGCGACTACTATTTTCGCCAGCGCTGCATGCGGCAGGTCCATCAGCTTCGCAAGCGCGGCGTCACGATCCTGTTCGTCTCCCACGCCATGGCTGATGTGAAGGCTCTGGGGACGCAGTGCCTGTGGCTGGAAAACGGCCGGACGGTCGAGCTGGGCGCGCCGGACCGCGTGGTGAGCAAGTACCTGGCGCGGATGACCGAAAAGGACGCCGCCTACCTCGACCGCCGCGGCGCGAACGCCGCCCAGCCCCGCGACGCCGCCATCGCGCCCGAGATCGTCGAGCGCATCCCCAACATCGACCACCGCCACGGCGACGGCGGGGCCGAGATCATCGGCATCGCCGCGCTCGACGCCTCCGGGCGCGAGGTCGCCATGCTGGAGCCCAGCGCCGGGCTGGTGCTGCGCATCAGCGTCCGCGCCAAGCGCCGGCTGGACGCGCCCAACGTCGGCTTCATGCTGCGCAACCACATGGGCATCGACTTCGCCGGCTCCAACACGGCCCGCGAGGGCGTGGATCTGCCGCCGATGCAGCCGGGCGACATCTCGACCGTCGATTTCCACCTGGACCTGCCGGAGCTCTATCCAGGCAACTTCTCCTTCTCGCCCGCCATCGCCGACGGCGACGAGATCTCCTACGTGATGTGCGACTGGATCGACAACGCGCTGGCGCTGCCGATGGCGCATCGCGGCAAGCAGGTTTACGGCTATTTGCACCTGCCGTGTCGCATTGAGGTCAACAGCCGACTGGCCGATTCGGTCTCGGTCAGCCAATGAAGCCCCTGCTGAAGATGCTGCTGGAGGCGCTGTTTGCGCTGCTGGTCGCTCCTTGGCTGCTGGCCATTGCGCTGGTTGCGCTGTGGCTGTCGGATCTCGTCGCCTGGCTGCTCCCCAACAAGCCGCCGCAAAACGAGCCGGTGCGCGGTCGCGCCGCCAGCGTGGTGATTCCCACCTGGAACGGCCGGCATCACCTGGAGGCGAATCTGGCCACGGTCGTGGAGGCGATGCGAGGCGACCCCGACAACGAAGTCATCATCGTGGACAACGGCTCCGAGGATGGCACGGCGGAGTATCTGCGGCAGGCCTTTCCCTCGGTCCGGGTGCTGGCGCTCAAAGAAAACCTCGGCTTCGGCGGCGGGTCGAACGCGGGGTTCGAAGCCGCCCGCAACGACATCGTCGTCCTGCTCAACAACGACATGCGGGTGGAGCCGGATTTCCTGGCGCCGCTGCTGGAAGGCTTTGACGACGACAGGGTTTTCGCGGTCACCGCGCAGATCTACTTCTCCGACCCGACGCGCCGCCGCGAAGAGACCGGTCTGACGCACGGCCGCTGGACCGCTCGCGGCTTGGAACTGGGCCACGCCATCGACGAGCAGGTCGACCGCCTCTACCCGGCCTTCTACGCCGGGGGCGGCTCGTCGGCCTACGATCGCAAGAAATTCCTGGAGCTCGGCGGCTTTGACGCGCTGCTGCGGCCGTTCTACTACGAGGACTCCGACCTCAGCTACATGGCTTGGAAGCGCGGCTGGAAGGTACTCTATGCGCCGGGCGGCGTGGTTTACCACGAGCACCGGGGCACCATCGGTAAGAAGTTTTCGAACGAGTACGTCAACCGCGTAATTGCCAAGAACCGGCTGCTGTTTGTCTGGAAAAACATCCATTCGGCTGGACGCCTAGCGCAGCATACGCTCTGGATTCAGGCGGCGCTCTTCGTTCAGGCCGTTTTCGGGCCGAGCCCGCTGCGCCCGGACGCCCGCAGCCTGTTGATGGCCTTCGGGCAGATTCTGGAAGCGTGGCAAGCGCGCATGCGGGCGCGGCGGCTGGCGGTGGTGGACGACGCCGAAGCCTTCCGGCGGCCGATGGGCGGCTACTTTCGCGACCGCTTCGCCCCGATGGAGCAGCGGCCTGACAAGCTCAACGTGCTGTTTGTGTCGCCCTATGGCATTGAGCCGCCGGTCCATGGCGGCGCGGTGTTTATGAGCCAGACCATCCGGCGGCTGACGGAGCTGGTGCGGCTGCACCTGTTCTGCCTGGTGGACGAGGAACGCGAGATCGCTTCCAATCAGCCGCTCGCCGCGCTGTGCGCCGGGGCGGAGTTTCAGGTACGTCGCACGGGACCGTTGACCGACGGCGCCGTGATGCAGCCGCACGCCGCGCAGCACTTCTGGGACCGCGAGGTGGAGTGGAAGCTGCATCGCACGATCTACCTCCGGCAGATTGACGCGGTGCAGATCGACTACACGCAGCTCGCCGTCTATGCCGCGGATTTTCGGCGTATTGGGACGTTCCTGTTCGAGCACGATGTCTATTTCCAGTCCGTGCAACGGGCGCTACGGGGGACGACGAGCTGGACCCTGCGCGGCCATTACCTGTTTGAATACCTGCGGGCGCTGCGCTTTGAGCGGCGGGCGCTGCGCCGGTTTGACGCGGTGCAGGTCTGCACGGCCGTCAACCGCAATTACCTGGAGAGCTTCGCCTGGAACGCCCCGCCGATCGAGGAAGGGTACCGGGCGGGTATCGACGTAGCTCGCTACAAGTTTGTCCAGGAGGGTCGCGAGCCGGACACGGTGCTGTTTGTGGGGAATTTTCGCCACCCTCCCAACCGCGAAGCGCTGAGCTGGTTTGTGGAGGGCGCCTGGCCGCTGGTGCGCCAGCGACGGCCGGCTGCGCGGCTGCTGGTGGTGGGAGCGCAGGCCCCCAAGGATTTCGCAGTGGAGCTGGAAGGCCGTCCGGGGGTGGAGTTCTTGGGCGCGGCGGAGGATATTCGCGAGCCGTTGGGCAGCTACGGCGTCTTCGTGGCGCCGATCCAGACCGGCTCCGGCGTGCGGGTAAAGTTGCTGGAGGCGTTTGCGGCGGGCGTCGCCTGCGTGGCGACGCCGCTGGGGGCCGAGGGCCTGGCCGAGGAGAGCGGCGGAATCGTCGAGCTTGCGGGAGCCCCCGAGGCTTTTGCGGCGAAAACAGTGGAGCTTTTGGAAAACCCCCAGAAGGCCCGCGAGATGGCCGCCCGCGCCCGCGCCGAGGTCGAGCAGCACTGGGACATGGCGGTCATCACCCGCCGCCTGGCCGACCGCTACCGCGAAATCGTGGAGGCCAAGCGAAGCGCCGGGCCAACGGAATCCGCGTCCCTATGAGCTCGGGTCGAGGGCGGCGCTAATCTCCCCCACCACGCGCCGCGCTTCTTTGTGCAAGTCCTTCGAATCCGGCTTGAGCTCGCCGCGATAGCTTGACCAGATCACGCGACGGGTCTTCACGTCCACCAGGAAGAGCGTCCCCTGTGGCCGCGACTGGGGCCTGTTCTTGGTGCGGGCCATGGCGAAATCGCCTTCGATGCTGTCGTCCTTCTTGTCCTCGGATTCTTCTTTCTTGGTGGGGAAGATCTCCTCCATCGCCTCTAGAAAGTTGGCGTCGATGCGCTCGGTCATGATCGCCGCCGCCAGCTTGGGATCGAAGGTGACTGTGAGGGCGTCGGCGGTGTTCACGGCCTCGGCCAGGTACTGGTCAAAGGAGTGCTGCATCGGCCAAAAATAGACCGGTTGGGCGTCGCGAAGCTGGGCCTGCCCGAGCGGAACGGCCAGCAACGACAGAGCGATCAAGGTCATGCGCGTCATCGCCTGCATTGTAGCGGTCCGGCCTCCCCACGCGTCTGATAACCTGGATTCCAACCGTGTTTGAGGCGCCCAAGCAGGTCGAAAAAAGCTCGTTTTCGCCAATCGTCCTGGCGATTATCGGGGTCGTGGCGCTGGTTGGCGGAACGGTTGGTTGGTTCCTGTACCAGCGGGGTCCGCAGGCGCCGCCCGAGCCCGAGCTAACCGAGCAAGCTCGCTCCTATCTGCCCTATCTAGCGCTCAGCGACGACACCGGCATGGACGCCGCCGAGGACGCTCTGGGGCAGACGCTGCTCGAAATCACCGGCTCCATCACCAACAACGGCGACCGCGTCTGCGCCAACATCCAGGTGAACGTCGTTTTCCGCGACCCTTATAGCAACGAGGTCGACCGCCAGCGCGCGACGATTGTCGGTCCCCGGACGGGTCCGCTGCGGCCCGGCGACACGCAGGGCTTCCGGTTGGCCTTTGACAATATCTCCGAAGCTTGGAATCAGGCGTTCCCCTCGCTGTTTATATCGCAGATCAGCTTCGCGGACTAGCACGGACAGGCGCCCGTGAAGCGCTACAATCCGGGGTGATGCGCCACGTTGCCATTGCCTGCCTTTTCCTTGGATTGATCGCCGCCGGTTGCGTTAAATCGCCTCAGCCGGCCGAGGGCTTCGATGTCGCCGACGGGCTGGAGATGACGCTGTGGGCCTCCGAGCCGATGCTCGTCAACCCCACCAACATGGCGATCGACGAGCGCGGGCGCATCTGGATCACCGAGGCCATCAACTACCGGCGCAAGCTCAAGGAAGTCGAGGATCTGGTGGACGAGGGCGACCGCATCCTCATCCTCGAAGACACCAACGGCGACGGCCGCGCCGACTCCCGCAAGGTCTTTGACCAGCGCCCGGAGCTGCGCTCACCGCTGGGTATCGCGGTCTTCGGCAATAAGGTCTACGTCTCGCAATCGCCGGATTTAGTCGTTTATACCAAGGACGAGGATGACAAGATCGTGGACCGCAAGGTGCTGCTGACCGGCTTTGGCGGCTTCGACCACGACCACGGCCTGCATGTGGTGACCTTTGGGCACGACGGGCGCTTCTACTTCAACATCGGCGACCGGACGTTCGACGTCACCGGTCCGGGCGGCGAGCGCGTCGTCAGCTCCGCCGAAGGCCCCTACATGGCCGGCGCCATCCTGCGCATGAACCAGGACGGGACCGACCTGCGCGTGATGGCCCACAACTTCCGCAATCCCTACGAGATGGCGATGGACTCGTTCGGGACCATCTGGCAGACCGACAACGACGACGACGGCAACCAGTGGACTCGGCTCAATTACGTGATGGAAGGCGGCAATTTCGGCTATTGGGGGCCGACCGGCGTGGGCTGGCGCACCGATCGCGGCAGCCATTTTCACCATGAGCTGCCCGGCGTGGTCCCTGACATCGCCCGCACCGGCGCCGGCTCGCCCACCGGCCTGCTGGTCTACGAGGGCAAGCTACTGCCTGAGCGCTACCGCGGCAACCTGATCCATTCCGAGCCCGGCAAGCGCCACGTCTACTCGTTCTTCCTGTCGCCCGACGGCGCCGGCTACAAGATGCAGGCTGAGGAGACGGTTTCCGCCGAAGACCCCAACTGGCGACCCAGCGACGTGGCGGCGGCCCCGGACGGTTCGCTGTTCCTGGCCGACTGGTATGACCCGGTGGTCGGCGGCCACAACATGCAGGATTGGGAGAAGGGGCGGATCTACCGGATCGCGCCTCCCGGCCACAAGGCTTCCCAACCCAAGCTCGACCTGACCACGCCCGAGGGGTTGAAGGCCGGTCTGCGGTCGCCCAACGAATCCACCCGCTACCGCGCCTGGATGGAGCTGAAGCTGCGCGGCGACGAGGCGCTGCCCTGGCTGGAGGCGATGTGGGTTGACTCGGCCGACCCGGTCGGCCAGGCTCGGGCGTTGTGGCTGCTGGCGGCGATCGGCGGGTCGGATCGGGCCGAGATCGACGCGGCGTTGCGCCATGCCGAGTCGAATTTCCGCATCCTGGGGCTGCGCGTGGCGCGCTTCGCCGGACGGGACGTGTTGGCCACCGTGAGCGGCCTGCTCAACGACGCCGATCCGCGCGTGCTGCGCGAGTGCGCGCTGGCCTTGCGGGAAATCGACGGCGCCGAGGCGGCCGAGCCGTTAATGACCTTGGCGAAGAAGTACGACGGGGCCGACCGCTGGTTCCTGGAAGCCTGGGCGATCGGCGCGCGCGGCGGCAAAAAGCAAGACGCCGTAGTCGCGGCCGTCCGGACGGCGTTTCCCGGAGATTTTGACCCAGTGGCCGCCGACCTGCTGTGGCAACTGGGCGCGGCCGATTTGACCAGGATGTCGAAGGCGGCGGCAGACGCCACGTTGCCGCTGGAGCATCGGCTGAAGGCATTGCGGGCGATCAGCGACCGGTCCGATGCCACCGCGGCCCGCGCCGTCGCGACTCTGGCGCGAACCGCACAGGGCGAAATCGCCGAAGCCGCCTTCGACAAGCTCAGCCGCCAGCTCTTCAGCCTGTGGCAGGGACACCGCGGCGACGACGCGGTGGTCAGCGCCATCCGCACGGCGCTGGGCTCGCAACAGCTCCAGGCCGCCGCGCTCAACCTGACCGACGCCCTGGGCGACCCCCGCTATAGCCGCGAGCTGATGTCGATCGCCCACAACGAGGGCGGGGAAGTCGAGAACCGCGCCCGCGCGCTCGGCGCCCTGGGACAGACCCGCAACCCGGCGGCTCTGCCGTTGCTGACCACCGCTTCCGAGCAGGGCGAGACAGTTCTGCGAGTGGCTGCCATACGGGGCCTGCAAGCCGCCCTGCCTGATGACCTCGACCAGCGCATGGAGAAGCTGCTGCTGGCCGAAAACCCGCCCGAGGTGCGGACTGAAGCGCTGCGCGTGCTGGCCCGCAACGAAGCCGGCTTGAGCCGCGTGTTGGACCTGGCCGAGGCGGGCGACCTGCCCGTGGAGGTCAAGACTGTCGCCACCAACTTGGCTCACCGCTCGCGCGACGCCGCCATCTTGGCCCGCGCCGAAAAAATCCTGCCCGCCCCCAAGGACAAAGCCAACAACACACTTCCGGCCAACCCCTACGCCATCGCCAACCAGACCGGCAATGTGGAGAAAGGCCGCGCCGTGTTCCACTCCTCCCAAGGGCCGAAGTGCTCCAACTGCCACTCTCTGGAAGCCGGCAAGGAGCTCGCCGGGCCGAACCTGAACACCATCGGTTCCAAGTACGACAAGCGCGGCCTGCTGGACTCCATCCTGAACCCCTCGGCCGGCATCTCGCCGGAATACTACGTCTACATCCTGGACACCACCACGCACGGGCTGGTGGTCGGCGTGATTGCCGAGGAGACGGCCGACCGCGTGCTGGTTCGCAATGAATTCGGCGACGAGATCCGCATCAACCCGGCCGATATCACCGACCGCCGCAAGTCCAACCTGTCGATGATGCCCGAGGACATCGTGAACACGATGACCGAGCAGGAATTGATCGACCTGCTGGAGTTTTTGGCGACCCAGGTGGTTGTTCGCCCTGAAGGGGTGGCGCGGAAATAGCCCCGGGCTTCAGCCCGGTGAACTAGGGGCGCCGCGGCCTCCGCTGCCCACGGGCTTCAGCCGGGGCTAGCGCCGATATCCACACAGACGGAGACGACGTTTCGTTGGCATTCCCAGGAGGCGCGCACGCCTTCCGGACCACACGCCCTCGGTTCATCAAACCACTTGACGTTGCCTAGCCTCCCTAATAAGATTAGGTGTGGCTAAGCTATGCTCCTTGGCTCTCCTCATCGCTGCTCTCGGCCTCCTGTTGGTCGCGCCCGAGAACCTCGCCGCGCAGGCTACGGCCCGGCTCACGGGAGCGGTGACGGACCCGTCCGGCGACAGCATTCCCGGCGCTTCCGTGCGGCTCTCCAGCGCCCTGACCGGCTACGAGCGGACGGTTTCGGCTGACGGCGACGGCGCGTTCGAGATCCTCAACATCCCGATGCAGACCTACTTGCTCCAGGTCGCTTCCGACGGCTTCGAGCTATTCGCGGAAGCCGTGCCCTTGCGCTCGAACGTGCCGGTGCATGTGCGCGTCCGCATGGCGATCGAGACCCGCAGCGAGACCGTGGATGTCGGCGTCAATGCGCGGGCGAGCCTGGTTGACATTGAGGCGACAGGCACGCGGACCGAGCTCAACCTCGCTACCATCCAGCGCATGCCCGTTCCGGTGGGCGCGCGTGGACTGGAAGGGATACTGTTGAGCTTTCCCGGCTTCGCGGCCAACGCCAACGGCGCCATCCACCCGCGCGGCGCGCACAACCAGATGACCTACGTCATCGACGGCATGCCGATCGGCGACCAGTTCACCGGCTCATTCGCCACCTCCATCGACCCATCAATCGTGCAGTCGCTGGAGCTTTTCACCGGCGACATCCCGGCTGAATACGGCAGCAAGGTTTCCGGCGTCGCCAACATCGTCACCCGTTCGGGGTTTGACTCCGACCAAAAGCTCTTTGGGATGGTGGAGGTCGGCGGCGGCGGATTCGACACCGGCGCGACGGTGGCGCAGCTAGGCGGTTCTTGGGGCAAGTTGGGCTGGTTCGGCGCCGTGTCAGCGGTCAAGAGCAACCGCTTTTTGGACAGCCCCTCGCTGGACAACCTTCACAACGGCGGCAACGCCGAGCGGGGCACGCTCAGGCTGGACTATCGAGCGAGCGCGAAAAACATCTTCCGCGTGACGGCCATGAGCGGGCGCTCGGCGTTCCAATTGGCCAACCTGCGCTCGCAGCATCTCAACGGTCAGCAGCAGCGCCGCCGGCTGGGCGACGCCGCCGTTTCTCTCGGTTGGTTGCGGCTGCTCTCCCCATCGTCCACGTTTGACTCGACCACCTCGTACCGCACCACCGTCGCGCAACTGTTGCCCAGCCCGGGCGACACACCGGTGACCGCTTCGCTGGCGCGGCATCTGTCGACCCTGTCCACCTTCAACCGCCTCAACTGGAACAAGGGGCGGCACGCGCTGCGGGTGGGTCTGGATTTTCAGCATTTCCCGGTGAGCGAGAACTTCTTCTTCGGGCTCACCGACCCTGGATTCAACGACCCGGCTAGCGAGAGCTTCAACCCCAACCTGACGCCGTTTGACCTGTCACGCGGCGGGGACTGGTTTCGCTTCTCGGGCAAGCAGTCCGGCCGGCTCTATACCGTCTTCGTGCAGGACCGCGTCCGCTTTGGCCGGCTGCAGCTCAGCCTGGGCGGCAGGTACGACAACTACCGATTCCTGGCCAACGGGGCCCAGATCCAGCCGCGGCTTGGCCTCGCTTACCACCTGCGCGAGACCGGTACGGTGCTACGGGCCTCCTACAACCGCAACTTCCAGACCCCTCCCAACGAAAACCTGCTGTTGGCGAGCTCGGACCAGGCCGCGGGCCTCGCGCCGCCGGAGGTGCGGCGCGACCTAAACGGCGGCGTGATTCTGATTCGGCCACAGCGCGAGAACGTCTACGAAGCGGGCCTGCAACAGAAGCTCGGCCGCTGGGCCGGCCTCAACGCGGTCTACTTCCACAAAGACTCGACCGACTTGCAGGACAACGACAACTTCCTCAATACCGGCGTGATCTTCCCGATCTCGCTGGCGCGCTCGAGCGTCAACGGATTCGAGGCCCGCTTAAGCGTTCCGGAGATTCGCCGGGTGGGCGGTTCGCTGAGCCTGACGCACTACCGCGCCGTTGTGACGCCGCCGTTCACCGGCGGGCTCTTTCTAGGCGCTGACGCGTTGGACGCGCTTAGCGAAGGGCCGTTCATTATCGATCACGACCAGCCGCTGGCGGTGAGCGGTCTGCTGATGGTGAGGCCCCGCCGCAACTGGTGGACGAGCATGCAGACCCGCTATGATAGCGGCTTGGTGTCGAACCCTTCCGACCCCGCGCAGGTCGCCCAGGATCCGGATTTCTTTGACCAACTGCCGCTGGTCAATCTGGAATCCGATCCGCCTCGCGTGCTGCCCCGCACGATCGTTGACCTCGCGGTTGGGTATGAGCGTCCGATGAGCGATCGCCGGAGCTGGGAGCTGATTCTGCAGGTCGCCAACCTGACCGACAAAGTGGCGCTGTACAACTTCCAGTCGGTATTCGTCGGGACTCGCGCGGTCCAACCCCGCACTTTCAGCGCAAAGCTGCGCTGGCGCTTCTAGCGCCGGCTCTAGTCTTCCATTTCGTCCCCTTCAGTCCACTGCGGCCCCCCAACGCCCCTTGGAGGGGCCGCGCGCGCCCTTTGGGCGCTTTTCATGGGGTGTGCTCGGCCAGAATCGCCCCCAATCCGTCCACAGCGGTCCACACTCGACCCGCGCTCACCCATCGTTTCATATAGTGTCTGAGTATCTCTACACCACTATATATAGTGGTCCATATCCGCTTACAATTTTTTTGGGCACAAAGACGTCTTTCCTCTTGACTCGCTACGTGCGTTCCGTGAGGATAGAGAGGACTAAAGTGGATCGAAAGGGACCGCGTTGGGAGCTAGGGGCTAAGCGACGGACGTGCGCATACCAAAATGTTTCGAGGCTTGCAAACCGGGCGGGTGGATGAGAAGCACAGGCTCAAGTTCCCCGCGCTCGTGCGCAAGGGTCTTCTCGACAAGTACAAGAGCCCGAACGTGTTCATCACCAGTCTCGACGAAGCGGACGTCAAAATTTTCCCCATCCACGAATGGGAAGTGCTCGAGCGCCGGCTGTCGGAGAAGTCCCCGAACGCCGACGATCAGGACGGAGAGCGCAGGAACAAAATCTTATTTCAGGCCAACCATTTTGGTGCCGAACAGTCCTTGGACGCCCAAGGTCGCATCCTCATTCCCGGGGTCTTGCGGGAGATCCTGGGAGTGAGGAGCGAAACTTGTTTGCTTTGGCAGTCCAACCACATCTTAGCCGTGAGCGCGGAGCGGTACAAGCAAAAAGCCGCCGAGACCAAGCTCGACGCCGCGGATAAGAAGTTTGCGCAGAACCTGGGGTTCTGACGGGTGCGGCCGGTGTTGCGGCATGAACCCGTTTTGCTGGAGGAGGCGACTGAGTATCTCGCGATTCGACCCGACGGCGTCTATGTGGATTGCACGTTGGGAGCCGCGGGATACGCCGAGCGCATCTTGAGCCGGCTGGAAGGCGGCAGGTTGATCGCGTTCGATCTGGATGAGACGGCGATAGCAAGGGCGCGCGAGAGGCTTGCGGCGCATGGGGGCAAAGTGGAATTCGTACATGGCGGCTTCGCGGGGATAGCAGACCACGTCCAACCAGGGCTGGCGGGCGTGACGGCGGACCTTGGCTGGTCTCGCGATCAGGTCGAAGACCCCGAGCGCGGCTTCAGCTTTCAGTACGACGGCCCCCTGGACGCGCGCTACGACCGCCGCCAGGACCTCACCGCCGGCGACATCGTGAATTTCTATGACGAAAGGACGCTGGCGGACTTGTTCTACGAGCTCGGCGGCGAAAGGAGGAGCAGAAGAATCGCAAGAGCCATAGTTCGGGGGCGGCCGATTCGTACGACCAGGCATCTGGCCGAAATCGTCGAGCAGGCCGTCCCTCGAGCGCGCGATCAGAAGCTCCATCCCGCAACCAAGGTCTTTGCCGCCTTGCGCTGCGCCACGAACGACGAAATGGGCCAGCTCGATCGGTTGTTGGAGGCCGCACCGCCGCTGCTGGCTCCGGACGGCCGCTTTGTTGTTGTCAGCTTTAACAGCCTGGAGGACGGAAAGGTGAAGCGAGCATTCCGCCGCTGGGCCGCCGAAGGCCCCTACGAAATTCTAACCAAGAAGGTCGTCGCGCCGACTGATGACGAGGTGCGCCGCAACCCGGCCAGCCGCAGCGCCAAGCTGCGCGCCCTAAGGAGGGCGGCATGAGCGCGGCCGCCGGTGCGTGGTCCTGGGGGCAAGGCTCTGGCGGAAGGCCCCGGTCCTCGCGATTTTGCTATGACGGCGCCGCCGCCGGCCGGGCTCGCAAGGCCGGACTGTCGAGGCGCAAAGCCTGCGGCCGGCCGCTGCCGATGGAGGAGATTGCCTTGTTCATCAAAACGCTGGACAACTCCCGCGTCCGCCGGCCGGTGGACCCGGTTGACAAGCGCGTTTGGCTGCGCACCGTGGGGATGCTGACGGCGGCGCTGCTGCTGACGATTCTGGCGCTGGGGCCGCGCGCCTGGTTGCGGCACTCCCACTACCGCCACGCCGAGCTCACGGACAAGCGGCTGGAGCTGCTGGAGATCGAGCGTCACCTCCAGGTGCGGCACGCCCAGTTGACCGACCTGCGCCGCGTCGGCCGGGTGGCGGCGGGCAAGGGGATGATCTCTCCGCCGCCGGAACGCTACGCTTGGCAGGACCTCACCGTCGAGCCGGTCGCGCCCGACGCCGCCCTGGCCGAAACCTTCGTCGAGCCCAGCGTCGTGCTGGCGCCCTAGCAGGCTCCCGCCATGAGGCCGCCGCACGACAATCAAGCAGCGGGCGCCGCGGCGCGCGGCGGGGGGCCGTCGCTGCGGCTGCTGCTGCTGGGCGCGGGCTGCGCCCTATGGCTTCTGGCTGTCTGTTGGCGGCTGTTTGACTTGCAGGTCAACAGCCGCGAGCGGTTTGTGTACATGGCGCAGCGTCAGCACGTCAGCGCCGTCGAGATCCGCGCCGAGCGCGGCGGCATTTACGATCGTCATGGCTCGGACTTGGCGCTGAGCTCGCCGGTTGATTCCGTGGCGGTTTTCCCAGGCAAGGTGAACGACCCCGAGATGCTGGCTCGAGTGCTGGCGCAGGTCTTGGATGTTGATCGGGACGAGATCCGCGCCAAGCTGCGCCGAAAGGGCTTTCAATGGATCCAGCGTCAGGTGGAGCCGGGCCGCACCGAGCGCTTGAAGGAGTTCCTGGAGCAGCTCAAGCTGCAGGGCGTTCACTTTGAAAAGGAGAGCCGGCGCTACTACCCGAAGGGCTCGGTCGCCGCCCACGTGCTCGGCTACGTCAGCGTCGACCACGCCGGACAGGGCGGGTTGGAGCTGCGCTACGAGGACCTGTTGACCGGCGCTCCCGGCAAGCGTCAGGTCCACTATGACGCGCTGCGCAATCGCTACGAGAGCCGAATCGTTAAGGCCTCGCAACCTGGCGGCGACTTGTATCTGACCTTGGACGAGCGCATTCAGACGCTCGCCGAGGAATCGTTGGCCGCGGCTATTGAGCGGACCAAGGCCAAGGCCGCCAGCATCGTCATAATGGACCCCGCAAACGGCGACGTGCTGGCGATGGCGAACTGGCCGACTTTTAATCCCAACGAGCGCCCGCACGGCAGCGCCGACCTCGGCGTCCGCGACAACTTCGCGATCAGCCGGCTCTACGAGCCGGGCTCGACCTTCAAGACTGTCACCATGGCGGCGGCTCTTGACCTAGGCCTGACGCACCCGGAAGAGGTGATTGATTGCCAGAACGGGGTGATCTATGTGGGCCGACGCCGGATTCGGGACCACAAGCGTTTCGGCCTGCTCACGGTCTCGCAGGTGATCGCCAACTCGAGCAACGTCGGAGCCATCAAGATCGGATTCCGGTTGGGGCCGCAGGTCTTCCACGACTACGTGGAGCGCTTCGGCTTCGGCCGCAAGACGGGCATCGAGCTGCCGGGCGAGATCGTCGGCCTGCTGCGTGACTGGCAGGTTTGGCGCGAGGGCTCGGTCGCCTCGATCGCCATGGGCCACGAGATCGGCGTGACCCCGCTGCAGGTGGCCCAGGCGGCTTCGGTGATCGCCAACGGCGGCAAGCTCGTGCGGGCGCGGCTGGTGGACTCCATTCGCGAGCCTTCCGGGCGTATCCGCCGGTTGGAGCCCGCCAAACCGGAGCAGGTCATCCGGCCCGAAACGGCGGCGACCTTGCGCGCCATGATGGAGCGGACGGTGCGGGAGGGCTCGGCGCGGCCGGCGCAGACGCCGGGCTACCGCGTCGGCGGCAAGACCGGCACGGCGCAGATGATCGACACAGCGACAAAGCGCTACTCTACCGACCGCTACATCGCCAGCTTCGCCGGCATCGCCCCGATCAATGATCCCTCGCTGGTGGCGGTGGTTGTGATCGACTCTCCGGTCGGCGCCTACTACGGCGGGCAGGTCGCGGCGCCGGTGTTCCCTGACTTCGCCGCTCAGGCGCTGCGTTTCCGCGATGTGCCGCCCACGGAGCCGACCAAGCCCTCCAAGCAGCCTCAAATGGTCAGCCCGGAAATGCTGGCGGACGCGGCGTTTCCGCTGCCGCCCGCGGGGAGCGCTTCGTCGTCGACGCGGGAAGGCGGCGTGATCTTGGTCGGGGCCGAGCCCGGACCCGCCTCCAGCGCTGCAGGCCCGGTCTTCGTCGCCTCCGACGACGAAGACTGGGAGGTTTCCGATGCGGCCCCCAGCCAAGCCCCTGTGAAGCTGCGCTACACCACGCTACGGGCGCCGGACTTGCAGGGCATGAGCGTGCGGGAAGCGGCTCGCCGCTGCGCCGCGCTCGGGCTACGGTTGCAAATGCACGGCGCGGGCGTGGCGGTCAGTCAGGACCCGCCGGCCGGCGCCGCCATCGAGCCGGGCGACATGGTGAGGATTCAGTTTCGCAGGCAAATAGCGGAGGCGGTCGTACGACGATGACCCTGGCGGCGCTGCTCGAGAGGGCCGAACCGCTGGCCCCGCCGCCGGCGCTGGAGATCCTCGGCCTCGATTACGATTCGCGGCGCATCGGTCCCGGCTACGCCTTCTTCGCTTTTCCCGGCGAGCGGGTCGACGGTCACGATTTCGTGGCCCAGGCCCGCGCCGCCGGCGCTGTCGCAGTCGTCAGCGAGCGGCCTCGGCCCGCCGGCGACCCCGGACCTTGGGTGCAGGTCCGGCATGGACGGGAAGCCCTGGCGCTGGCGGCGTTGGCGTTCCATGACAGACCCGACCGCGCTCTTCGGTTGATCGCCGTCACCGGCACCAACGGCAAGACCACGACGCTTTTCCTGATCGACTCGATCCTGCGCGCCGCCGGACACGTCACCGCGCGGCTGGGCACCATCGACCACCGCGTGGGCGACGAGGCGATTGAGGCTGTCAACACTACGCCGGAGTCGCTCGACTTGGTGCGGTTGTTCGCGAAAACGCGCGCTATCGGCGGCTCGTTCGCAACCCTTGAGGTCTCCTCTCACGCCCTGGAGCTGCGACGCGTCCACGGGCTGGAGTTTCATACCGCGGTTTTCACCAACCTCAGCCAGGATCACTTGGACTTCCACCACACGATGGAAGCGTACTCGCGAGCCAAGCGGCGGCTGTTTGAAGGCGCCGGCGCCCGGCCGCCGCTGCACGGCGTCATCAACGCCGATGACGCCGCCGGTCGTGAGTATTTGCAGCTCGGCGGGTTCGAGGCGCTCTCCTATGGCGTGGAGCGGGCGGCGACGATTCGCGCCGGAAAGGTCGAGGCGGGCCTGGAGGGACTGCGTTTTGAGTCGGAGACCCCGCAGGGGCCCGTCCATGTGCGCTCCAGCCTGCTGGGCGGCTTTAACGTGAAGAACATCCTGGCCGCCATCGGCGCGGGGTTGGCCGCCGGAGTGGAGCCTCGCACGATCGAGGCCGGGATTACGGCCCTCTCGGCCGTGCCGGGCCGCTTTGAAACTGTGCGCGCCGGACAGCCGTTTGCCGTGGTGGCGGACTACGCCCACACTCCTGACGCGCTCGACAACGTGCTGCGCGCGGCTCGCGAGATCGTCGGCCGCGAGGGCCGCGTGCTGACCGTGTTCGGCTGTGGCGGCGACCGTGACCGAGCCAAGCGTCCACTGATGGGCGAGGCGGCGGGGCGGGGGAGCGACCGCGTATTTCTTACATCCGACAATCCGCGCCATGAGGACCCGCTGCACATCCTAGCCGACGCCTCGATCGGCCTGGATCGCGTGGACGCCAACTACGTGCGCGAAGCCGATCGGCGCCGCGCCATCGCTCTGGCGCTGGCCGAGGCGCGTCCCGGCGACTTGGTGCTGATTGCAGGCAAGGGCCACGAGACCGTCCAGAAGATCGGCGATCAAGCGTTGCCGTTTGACGATCGCGAAGTGGCCCGCGAGATGCTTCAAAAGCTTCGGGGGGGCTTAGCCTCGTGAAGCTGTCGCTTGGCGAGGTTGCTGCTGTGTTGGGGAACGCCCGCGACGCCGCGTATGGCGTCACGGCCTCGGGTTGGTCGATCGATTCGCGAACGGTCGAGCCCGGAGACGTATTTTTTGCTCTTGCCGGTCCGCGTCATGACGGTCACGACTATGTCGCCGCTGCATTTGCCGCAGGCGCCGTGGCCGCCGTCGTCCGACGTGAGTGGGACGCGTCCGACGCGTCGCGGGCCGGCTTTTTGTATCGAGTGGACGATCCGCGGCGGGCGCTGTGGAGCTTGGCCGCCGAGGTCCGTCGCCGATGGGGCGGCATGGTCGTGGCTGTGACCGGCTCGAACGGCAAGACGACGACTAAAGAGATGATCGCGGCGCTGCTGAGCGCCAAGCTGGTCGTCTCCAAAACGGAAGGCAACCTCAACAACGAGATCGGCCTGCCGCTGTCGATCCTCCGCATCGCTGACGACGCGCAGGCCGCCGTGCTCGAGATGGGCATGAACCATGCCGGCGAGATCCGCCGGCTCGCCGGGCTGGCCAAGCCGAACATTGGCGTGGTCACGAACGTCAGCGCCGCGCACCTGGGCCACTTCGCCTCCATCGACGACATCGCCGCCGCCAAGCGCGAGCTGATCGAGGAGCTCGCCCCGGACGCCGCCGCCGTGCTCAACGCCGACGACCCTCGCGTCCGCCGCTTCCGTGAATCCCACCGGGGCCGCAGCGTGACCTTCGGCATGGACGAGGCCGCCGACTTCCGCGCCACGGGCGTGGAGTTGCTCGAAGACGGCTCCCGCTTTCGCCTGCGCCGCAAAGGCGTCGGCGGCGTCGGCGTGGGTTTTGAGATCGGTCTGCCCGGACGGCATAACGTTCTCAATATGACGGCCGCGCTGGCCGTGGCTGCGCAGCTCGGCATCGGGCTGAGCGGCTTGCGGTCGGTCGCGGCTGCAATTCTCCCGGCGCCGATGCGCGGGCGGATCCGTCGGATCGGGAACCTGCTTGTCATCGACGATTGCTACAACTCCAATCCCGCCGCCGCGGCCGCAATGCTGGAGCTGCTGGCCGGCATGCCGGGCAAGCGGAAGGTGGCCGTGTTGGGCGAGATGCGGGAGCTGGGCGACAACGCCCCGAAGCTGCATCACGAGCTGGGACGCAAGGCCGCCCGCGCGGCGGCGCGCGTCTATGGCGTGCAGGGCGCCGCCGCCCAAATCGTGGCCGGCGCCGTCGAGGCCGGGCTCGATCCGGCCCACGCGCGGTTCTTTGAAGACGCCGAGCAGGCCGGCGCGGCATTGCCCCAGCTCCTCCAGCCCGGCGATACGGTCCTGTTCAAAGGCTCGCGAGGCGTGGCTCTGGAACGTGCGCTCGAAGGGGCCGCGCCCGCCGCGCTGATGGTCGGGAACGGGGGGTAGATCAGCCATGCTCTATCACCTGCTCTTTGAACAGCTCTACCCGGAAATTAGCCCTTTTCGGGTCTTTGGATACATCACCGTGCGCACGGCGCTAGCCGCCCTGACGGCGATGGCCCTGGGGTTGATGTTGGGACCCTGGCTGATCGCGCGGCTGCAACAGTTCCAGATCGGCCAGCACATCCGCACCGACGGCCCGCAGTCGCACCACTCCAAGGCCGGCACGCCGACTATGGGCGGGCTGCTCATCAACGTGTCGATCATCGTGCCGACGCTGTTGTGGACGGACCTGCGCAACGTCTACGTCTGGGTGGCCCTGTTTGCGCTGATCGGATTCGGCGCCATCGGCTTTGTCGACGACTACGCCAAGGTGCGCCGGGCTCGCAATCTCGGTCTGACGGCGCGCGGCAAGCTGCTGCTGCAAGCCCTGGTCACCCTCATCATCAGCGCGGCTCTGGCTTGGCTGTCGCAGCGCGGCGAGTACCAGGCTTCGCTGGTCCTGCCGTTCCTGAAGGAGATCCGCCCGTCGTTGGTGATCGAGCCGCTGCTGAGCAACCCGTTCACGGTTCCGCTGGCGTTCTCCGGCTTTTTCGTCTTTATCTTTCTGGTGCTGGTCGGCTCGTCCAACGCCGTCAACCTCACCGACGGGCTCGACGGGCTGGCGATCGGCCTGACCGTGATCTGCGCCGGCGCGTTGACGGCCTTGGCTTACTTCGCCGGACACCGCGAGATCGCCGGCTATCTCGACATCGCCCGCGTGCCGCAGGCGGCCGAGCTGACTATCTTCGGCGGCGCCATGGTGGGCGCCAGCCTCGCGTTCCTTTGGTACAACTCCCACCCGGCGGAGATGTTCATGGGCGACGTGGGCTCGCTGGCGCTGGGCGGCGGGATGGGCGCGCTGGCCGTGCTCATCAAGCAGGAGATCCTGCTGCTGTTCGTGGGCGGGGTGTTTGTGGTGGAAGCGTTGTCGGTGATCTTGCAGGTCGGCAGCTTTAAGCTGCGCGGCAAGCGGATTTTCAAGATGGCCCCGCTGCATCACCACTTTGAGCAGCTCGGCTGGCCGGAGTCGAAGGTCATTATCCGGTTTTGGGTGGCGGGGCTGGTACTGGCGCTGTTTGCGCTGAGCACCTTGAAGTTGCGATGAGGTACGACGGCCAAAGAGTGCTGGTGGTGGGGCTGGGGGCCTCGGGACAGGCCGC
>CAYOPA010000006.1:1573-12452 GCA_964405625.1 uncultured Bryobacterales bacterium | reverse complement strand
ACGGGTTTCCGTTACCGACCGCAGCCAGGCCGAAAAGCTCGCCGCCGCGTTGGAGCCCCTGCGCGGGGTCATCGAGCGGAGCTGGCTGGGCGGCCATCCCGCCGATGCGTTCCAGGACCAAGACATTATCGTGGTCTCCCCCGGCGCGCCCTGGAACATGCCCGAGCTCGAAGAGGCCCGCCGCCGGGGCGTGCGGGTGGCCGGCGAGCTCGATTTTGCCGCGCCCGAGCTGTGCGGCCGGGCGATCGGCGTCACCGGCACGAACGGCAAAACGACCACCGTCTCGCTGATCGGCCACATCCTTCAGGTGGCAGGCCTCAAGGTTGTCGTCGCGGGCAACATCGGCCGTCCGCTGCTGGACATGGTGGACGAGTCCGCCGATGACCAGTGGTCCGTGCTGGAGCTCTCCAGCTTCCAGTTGGAGGCGATGTCCGACTTTCGCTGCCACATCGCGGCCATCCTCAACATTACGCCGGACCACCTGGACCGCCACGGCGACTTCCCCTCCTACGTCGCAGCCAAGGCGCGAATCCTGGCCACGCAGACGGCCGAGGACGCCGCCGCGCTGAACCGCGATGACCCGGCCGCCGCCTCGTTGGCGGGACAAGTGAAGGGCCGGACCGTCTGGTTCCAGCGCCGCTCGCCCGCTACCCTCGGCGCTTGGCTGGGCGGCGACAGCCTGTGGTACGAGGGCCGCCGGGTCGGATCGGCCAAGCTGCCCATTCCCGGCGCGCACAACCTGGAGAACGCCCTCGCGGCCGTGACCGTCTGCGCCCTGGCCGGCGCCGCCGACGCCGCCATCGACGAGGGCTTGCGGACCTTCCAGGCCGTGGAGCACCGCTTGGAGCATGCGGCGACGATCCGGGGCGTCCGCTACTACAACGACTCCAAGGCCACCAACGTGGACGCCACGCGCAAGGCCGTCGAGTCTTTCGACGCCGGTCTTTGGCTGATTTTGGGCGGGCGCGACAAGCAGGGCGATTTCGCGCCCTTGGCGGATGTCCTCCAGGGCCGGGTGCGCCAAGTCCTGCTGATCGGCGAGGCCGCCGAGGCGATCGAGCGGCAGCTCGGCGACCAACCGCTGGTCCGCTGCGGCGACTTGGCTCGCGCCGTGCTCCACGCCGCCGAGCTTGCCGGACCTGGCGAGACCGTACTGCTGTCGCCGGCCTGCGCCAGCTTCGATCAGTTCGAAAACTACGGCCACCGGGGACGTGAATTCAAACGTCTGGTCGGCGAGCTGACGAGGGAGGAGCAAAGTGCCTAGGCAACTGCACTACGACCGGCTGCTCTGTCTGGTGATCCTAGCGCTCACCTGCTTCGGGCTCCTCATGGTTTTCTCCGTGACTGCGGCGGACGGCAATCCTAATCCCATCTTTGTCTTCAAGCAAGCCATCGCGGCGTGCATCGGCTTGGCGGGGATGCGGTTCCTGATGTTTCGCGACTATCACGACTGGCGCAGCCAGAAAGTGGTTTTCGGCGTGGTGGGCGCGGCGATCGGGTTGTTGGCGCTGGCTTTCTTCATCGGGTCCGGGGCCAACACGGGGCGCTGGATCAGCCTGGGGGGCTTCTCGTTTCAACCCTCGGAGCTGGCTAAACTGGCGGTGATTCTTTTCCTGGCCTACTACTTGGAAGCCTTCGGCGACCGGCTCGACAACGTGCGGTCGCTCGCCTGCGGCGGTCTGGTGTTGGCGGCCTTCTGCCTGCTGATCTTCGGCGGCCGCGATCTGGGCACGGCCGTGGCCATTTTGGTGGTGGCGGCGGCGATGTTGTGGACGGCCGGGCTGCACCTGCGCTGGTTCCTGGCGGGACTGGTGTTGGCTATTGGCCTGGGGTATGTCGCGACGATCGTCGAGCCGTACCGGGTGGAGCGTATACTGTCGTTTCTGAACCCTGAGGAAGATCCTTCGGGCGCGGGTTTCCAGGCTCTGCAATCCCAGATCGCCGTGGGCAGCGGCGGGGTCATCGGCCAAGGGCTGATGCTCGGACGGCAAAAGATGCGCTTCCTGCCGGCGGCCCACACCGACTTCATCTTCGGCGTCATCGGCGAGGAAACCGGGCTCGTGGGCTGCGTGATCGTTGTTGCGGCCTTCGGTCTGATCCTGTGGCGCGGCCTATGGACGGCCGTCCGCGCCCCTGACCCGTTCGGACGCTACTTGGCCGTGGGGGTGACCTCGATGATCGTCTGCCAGGCCATGATTAACATGGGCGTGGCGCTCTCGATGTTGCCGACCAAGGGCATGCCGCTGCCGTTTGTCAGCTACGGCGGCAGCTCCCTGATGGTCTCCTTGATTGGCGCGGGCCTTTTGTTGAATGTCTCTCAGCATGCGGATTGAGCACAATCTGGACGAGCAAGCGGCGCGGCCGGCATCGCTTCCGGCTGCGGGGTTGCGCTTTGTGATCGCCGCCGGCGGCACGGGCGGCCACGTGCTGCCGGGCCTGGAGGTGGCGGCGGAGCTACGGGGCCGCGGCGCGCATTGCGTGCTGTTGGGCACGCCTCGCGGCATGGAAGCTCGGCTCGCCCCGCTGGCCGGCGTCCCGTTGGAGTTGCTCCAGATCGGCCCGCTCAACGGCGTGCCCTGGCGGCAGCGGCTCAAGACGCTGGCGCAACTGCCGCTGAGCCTGTGGGGCGCCCTGCGGATCTTCGGCCGCCTAGGCCCGTCAGCCGCTTTGAGCTTGGGAGGCTACGCCTCCGGCCCGCTCGTCTTAGCCGCGTTTGCTAAACGGATACCGCTGCTCATCATGGAACCCAACGCCTACCCAGGGCTGGCCAACCGCTTGGCCGCCCGCTTCGCGCGCCGCGTGCTGACCGGGTTCGACGTCACCGCCGAGCACCTGCCCGCGCGTGAAGTCGAGACCGTCGGCGTGCCGATCCGCAAGGAGTTTTTTGACTTGCCGCGCCGCCGCCACGTCGGCGCGCCCTTGGTTCTGATCACCGGAGGCAGCCAAGGCTCCAGCCGTCTGAACCAGGCCGCCGTCGCCGCCGCGCGTCATTGGGCTGAAAAAGGGTTTCCCGGGGGCCTAAGGTTACTGCATCAGACCGGCCCTAAGGAATACAATGGTGTCCGAGACGCTTACGATTCGCTGCGAAACGCCACGGAGATCGTCTGCGAGGCGGTCCCGTTCATTGACGACATGCCGGCCGCGTTCGGTCGGGCGGATCTTATCGTCTGTCGCGCGGGCGCATCCACGCTGGCCGAGCTGGCGGCCGCCGGCAAAGCTTCGATCCTCATTCCTTTCCCATACGCAGCCGACGATCACCAGATGCGCAACGCCCGCGCCATGGCGGATGCGGGCGCGGCGCGCGTCGTCGCTGACGCCGAATGGGAGGGGGAGCGCATGATTCGCGAGGTCGGCTGCGTGTTCGGGGCCTCGGGCCGCGTGGAGGCCATGGAGGACGCGGCGCGCGCGCTGGCCCGGCTCGGCGCCTCCGCACGCGTGGCCGACGCCATGATCGAGGAAGCCGCCCGCAAGAAGCGTTAGCGCCCGGTTCATCGAGAGACCAAAGGAAGTTCATCAGAAACGTGCTGTTTAGAGAATCCATCGTCAAACAACGTCGCATCCACTTCATCGGGATTGGCGGCATCGGCATGAGCGGCATCGCCGAGATCCTGCTCAATCTGGGCTACAAGATCTCGGGCTCGGACCTCAGCCGCTCGTCCATCACCGAGCGCCTGGGACGCATGGGCGCCACCGTCTTTGAAGGCCACGCCGCCGAGCATGTCCTCGGCGCCGACGTGATCGTCTACAGCTCGGCAATCGCACGCTCGAACCCCGAGTTCGCCGCCGCCCGCGCCAAGGGAATTCCAACCGTCATGCGCGGCGAGCTGCTGGCCGAGTTGATGCGCCTGAAGTACGGCATCGCCGTGGCGGGCTCGCACGGCAAAACCACAACCACTTCGATGACGGCGGCCGTGCTGCACGGGGCGGGCAAGGACCCGACAGTCGTTGTCGGCGGCCGCGTTGGCCAGATGGGCTCCAACGCCCGTGTCGGCAAGAGCGACTTTCTGCTGGTGGAGGCCGATGAGTCGGACGGCTCGTTCCTCAAGCTCGCGCCGATTTTGGCCATCATCACCAACGTCGACCGCGAGCACTTGGACCACTACGCCTCCGATCAAGCCATCGAGAACGCCTTCGTGGAGTTCGCCAACAAGGCGCCGTTTTACGGCTCGGCCATCGTCTGCATCGACGATCCCTGGCTGCGCCGGCTGCTGCCGCGCATCGAACGCCGCGTGCGGACCTACGGCGAGTCCGCCGACGCCGACCTGCGCGTCAGCGACATCGAGTGCCAGGGCTTGGGCAGCCGCTTTCGATTGACGCTCGAAGGCCGCGACCTGGGCGTGTTTGAGGTGCAGTCGGTGGGCCGCCACAACGCCCTCAACGCGGCCGCCGCGGCTCTGGCCGGCCTGGAGCTGGAATCCACGCCCGACCAAATCCGCGAAGGTCTGCGCGGGTATATCGGAGTGGACCGGCGCTTCCAACTGCGCGGCCGGCGCGACGATGTGTCGGTGATCGACGACTATGGCCACCACCCCACTGAGATCGCGGCCACGCTGGCGGCGGCTCAATCGTGCGGTTTTGTGCGGGTGCATGTGCTGTTCCAGCCGCATCGCTACAGCCGCACCGAGCTGTTGGCCGACGAGTTCGCGCGCTGCTTCGGCGCCTGCTCCACGCTGACGGTGGTTGACGTCTACGCCGCCGGCGAAGAGCCGAGGCCAGGGGCGGACAGTCCCAGCCTGACGGCCAGGATCCGGGGCGCGAGTATGCCCGACGCGGTCTATGCGGCTTCGATGGACGAGGCCGTCGAGCGGGTAACGGCGCTGGCCGCGCCCGGCGACATGATTCTGACATTGGGCGCCGGTAACGTCTGGCGCGCGGGCGACACGATTTTGGAGCGGCTGGCAGCGCGGGACGGAGTTGTGGCGGGGGACTAGCGAAACGGCTGGAGGGGAAGCGAGCGTCATGGCAAAAGCGAAGACCGGCAACAGCTCAACCGCGGAGACGGGCGCATACCGCCGCCGCAAGCCGGTGCGCGTCCGCCGCTGGATTTTTGACTGGCGGAGCTGGCCCTGGCGGCCCGTGCTGTTCACTTTGACGTTCCTGCTCGGATTGGGCGGCGTCGCCTACGGCGTCGACCGCTACGTGGCCAAAGGGCCCAGCTTCCAACTGGAGGCAAGCGGCCTGCTGATCACCGGCCTGGAGCGCGTCTCGGAAGCCCGGGTCAGGGCCGTCTTCGCGGACGACATCGGCAAGAGCCTCATGGAAACCCCGCTGGAAGCCCGCCGGATCGCGACCGTGGCCGTCCCCTGGGTCGCCGAGGCCGCCGTGGTGCGGCTGTGGCCGAATCGCTTGTGGGTCGACATCAGCGAGCGCCGGCCCATCGCCTTTGTGCGCGTGCCTGCCGGCCGCGGTTCGCTGGATCTGCGGATGATCGACGGCCGAGGCGTTTTCCTCGACCCGCTCTCGGGGGAGGAGTTTGATTTGCCGGTCATCGACGGCGTCGATCCCGACGCCTCCCGCGAGGAGCGGGAGAAGCGCGTCCAGCTTTTTCAGCGGCTCGTCGCCGAGCTTGACGCCGAAGACCCGCACTACAGCGGACGCATCTCGCAAATCGACGTGCGCGACGCCGCCAACGCCAAGGTGACGGTCGTCAACGCCGGGGAAGTGGTTGAGCTGCTGCTGGGCGACGCGCTGTTTCGGCACCGTTTTGAGGTTTATTTGCAGTACATCGACTCCTGGAAGCGCCAGTACGGTAAGGTCGGCTCGGTGGATTTGCGTGTGAAGGAACAGGTGGTCGTGCTGCCCTACCGCGAACAAGCCAGGGGGACGACCGGCCCCAAGCGCTGAGCGAATTTTATGCCGCGAAAACAAGACTATCTGGTCGGATTGGACCTGGGCAGCAGCGCCACGCGTTGCGTTGTCGCCATTGAAGAAGACTCGCGGCTGCGCTTCATCAGTCACGGCGAGGCCCCCACCGGCGGCGGTTGGGACCGCGGCGCCATCTCCGACCAAGACGTGGTGCTGGACTCGCTGGAGAAGGCGATTGAGGCGGCGGAAAAGAACGGCGGCATGCTGGTGGAAGCGGCCGTGGTGGGCGTCGGCGGTCCCCATATTCGCAGCAACGTCAGCCACGCCGCGCTGAACCTCAATTCTTGGGAAAACGAGATTGAGCGCCGCCACGTGGACGAAGCCGTCAAGCGCGCCTCGCAGGCGCCGCTGAGCGAGGACCGCGTGGTGGTGCAGGCGATTCCGCTCGAATTCTCCGTGGACCAGCAGCCGGGCAAGCGCAATCCCTTGGGCATGCACGGCCGTCGGCTCGACGCCCACGTGCAGGTGATCTCGGCGCTGGCGCAAGCCCACGACAACATCCAGGCCGTGGTCAACCGCGCCGGCGTTGTCGTCGAAGAGACCGTGGCCGAAGGCTTTGCCGCCGCCCATGCCGTGCTGGAGGAGCAGGAGCGCGACATCGGCGTGGCGGTTTGTGACATCGGCGCCGGGTCGATTGAGCTGATCATCTATCTCGACAACGACCTGCGGCTGGCCATGGGCATACCCGTCGCGGGAGAGCATTTCGTCTCTGACGTTGCCTCGGTGTTGCGAACGCCCCGCGAGGCGGCGCAGCGCCTGATTGAGCAATACGGCTGCGTGCTGCCGGAGCAGACGCCGCCGAACGTCACCATTGAGACGCCGGATTTTCAGGGAGGGTCGCAGCAGAAGCCGAGGCGTTTGCTGAACCAGATCCTCGAAGCGCGCGCGGAAGAAGTCTTTGACCTGATCGGCGCTGAGATCAAGCGGGCCGGCTTTGCCAACCGCTTGGTCGGCGGCGCCGTGCTAACCGGGTCAGTGGCTTGCATGGCCGGGCTGTGCGACCTCGCCGAGAAATCTCTCGGCGTGGAAGCGCGGGTCGGGCTGCCGCCGCGGCTCGAGGACCTGCCCGATGAGCTCGATCACCCCGGATGGGCCACGCCCCTCGGGCTCGTGCTCTACGCCCAGCGCCTGCGATTGCACAAAAAGAAACGGAGAGACTCGGTAGCCGATTGGCTAAAGGCGATCTTCGAAGGATAAGACGACCGGCCGCTAAGAGCCGGGAAGCCCAGGACGAAGCCAGGAGAGATCACGGATATGAGCGAATTTGAGAGCAACGAGCATCTCGAACGGGCCCGCCGGCGCGTCGAGCCTTCCGCACCCCAGCGGCGCGAGGAAACCCCTATGGAAGAACCGATTTACAGCTTTGACGACGACTTGCGGCCCACGGCCCGCATCAAGGTGATTGGAGTGGGCGGCGGCGGCTGTAACGCCGTCAACCGCATGATCGAAGCCGGCGTGGAGGGCGTGCAGTTTGCCGCCATCAACACCGACGAGCAGGCGCTGCGCGTCTCCCGCGCGCAAATCAAGCTCCAGATCGGCAAGAAGCTGACCAGCGGACGCGGCGCCGGCTCCAACCCCAAGGTCGGCGCGAAGGCCGCCCTGGAAGACACCGAGCGGCTGATTGAGCTGCTCAGCGACGCCGACATGGTGTTCGTCACCTCCGGCCTGGGCGGCGGAACCGGCACCGGCGCGGCCCCGATCGTGGCCTCGCTGGCCAAGGAGCTCGGCGCGCTGACGGTGGCCGTGGTCACCAAGCCGTTCCAGTTTGAAGGCCCGATGCGCCGCCAGTCGGCCGAGGAGGGCTTGAAAGAGCTCGCCGCGACCGTGGATACGGTCATCACCATCCCCAACGAACGGCTGCTGGAAGTGGTGGACCGCGGCACCAGCATCTTTGAGGCGTTCCGCAAGGCCGACGACATCCTGCGGCAGGCCGTGCAGGGGATTTCCGACATCATCACCATCCCCGGCATCATCAACCGCGACTTCGCCGACGTACACACCATCATGGAAGGCATGGGCTACGCCGTGATGGGAACGGCGATCTGCGGCGGCTCGGCGGCGGCGGTGGAAGCAGCTCGGAAGGCGGTGAACTCGCCGCTGCTCGAAGACGCCTCGATCGACGGCGCGCGTGGCATCCTGATCAATATCACGGGCTCGTCCAAGCTGAGCCTGCACGAGGTGCACGAGGCCTCGTCGATCATCCAGAAATCGGCCGACCCGGACGCCAACATCATCTTCGGCTGCGTGCTGGACGAGGAGATGGGCGACAACGTGAAGATCACAGTGATCGCGACGGGCTTCCGTACCGACCAGACCTCGACGGGCGCCCATGAGCGGGCGGAAGCCGCTGCCGCGGCGATCTCGAAAGTCCGCACCATGCCGCTGCGCGACGATTCGCCGCGCCGGAGCCTGAACCCGCTGCCGACGCGCAACGAGCCGGCGGCCGAGCAGCCGGCGCCGAACGAGCCGGAGAAGATCGACCCCGACGACATCAACCAGCCGGCGTTCTTGCGGCGGCAGATGGAACGGGACTGAGCGTCAGCGGAGCGAGGGACGAGCGGCCGCAAGGCCGCCCGTCCCTCGCTGCCTCGCCCAAGCGGTTGTTGCAGATCTACTTCGACCGCTGGCAGATCGAAGTCAACCGCCTGATCCAAATGTGGAAACTTCAGACGCGCGGCTTTGCCTCGCGAAGTTAGTTGTCGGGCCACAGGCCCGACTGCACGGCGCAGCCGTGCGCCACAAGGAACAACACCGACACCGCTACTCTCGGCGATAAAGCGTGACCTCGGGCCGCAACGCTCGCCAGTCCAGCGGCGTGCGGCTCTCACCCAACGTCGCCCACAGCCACAGCGGCTTCATGCGGAAGACTGCGATGCGCTCGTAGCCCTCCCCTGGGGGCTCGGAGGGATCGCTCGTCAGGATCCACTCGGTCGGGGCCGGACCGAGCGGGTACTTTTCCGGGTCCAGCGGCGGTCGCTCCGGCAACTCCCGCGTCACACGGTCGCCGGGCTGGGCGGCCTGGCGCACTACAGCCATGGCCAAATTCCACGGTTGCGGCGCCAACCGGGACTCCACCAGCCGCAGCGACGCCAAGGTCGCCGTCAGCAGCGCCAGCGCTCCGACGGCTCGGCGGAGTCTCCCCAGGCGGCTCAAAGCGCAAGCCGCCGCCACCGCTCCCAGCGGCAAAATCGGAGCGACCGAACGCAAGTACGGCCATGGTAACAACGCTGTCGCGGCCAGGCCGGCGACGAATGCGACGGCCAAGGACTTTTCGACAGATCCCCCGCGCGTCCAACGCCAGATTCCCGCCAGGGCCAATACACCGGCCGGCAGCCCCAGACCGAAGCGTAGAAACGCCTCCAGCGATGCGGCCGGCGCTTGGAAGCTCCACGAGGCTGCGCCCGCCTGCCTCCAGAGTCCGGCCGGGTCGGCCAGGACGTATGGCGCGCCAATCAACAATCCCAGCGCCGCGCCGCCGGCCAACCAACGGACCGCCGCTCGGTTGCCCGCGCCCGCGGCAGGCCAACATATCGCCGCCAACGGGGGCGCCATCCAGAGCTTGACCCCGCATGCCAGCCCGGCCAACAGTCCCACTCCGCCCGGAGGCGCGCCGCGAACCGCCGCCAGCGCTGTCGCAATCAGCAGCAAGGCAGCCAAGGGTTCGCCCTGGATCTGGCAAGCCAACAAGACGTGGCCGGGCGCCAGCGCGACGATGGCGGCGGCCCATAGTCCCGTGCCGGCGCCCCCCAGCCGGGCGCCGAGCAGGAAGCACAGAAAGACCGTCGCCATGTCCGCCAGCGCCGCCGTCAGGCGCCCCACGATGTAGACCTGCGCGAAGCCGTCGGGGCGCATCTCCAGAAAGGCGTCGCGCCAGGGCGCCGCGAGCAGGCCGGCGGCTTCGGCGCCCTCCAGAGCCAACAGCGTCAGCTCCAGGTGCAGCGCCGCTGGCTCGCCGCGCGTCAGGGCGAAGAGGCCGTCGTCTTCGTGCAGGGCGTAGGAGGAACGGTAGCCGGTGGCGGCCGTTTCGGGATCAGCGGGAGGCAGGCCCCAGCCCAGCCCGACCATGCGCAGGATGAGAGCCGCGGTGAGGACGGCCCACAGCGCGAAAAGCTGTCTGCCGCCCAGGTCACCCATCGGCGGCCAGCTTGCGGACGTGGGAGACGATGACCACGGCGCCCGCCGCAAAGCCGATGGCGGCGCCGGCGCCGATCAAGGCCGGCTCCACGCTCGGCAGCAGCGCGCACACGGCGGCGTTGATGGCCAACGCCAGAGAAGCCGCCAGCAGCGGCGCCCGGTATACGCCCATGCCGAACAGGGTCCGCGAGAGCAGGTCCACCACTCCGCGCCCGATAATGACCGGCATGTAGCCCAATAGCACCGCCGCCACCGCCGCCGTGGAGGCCGCGCCGAACTCGCCTCGCTGGAACAGCAACTCCACCAGCGGCCCGCGCCAGATCATCAGCGGGACCATCAACAACGTACATACGCCGACGGTCAGCATCGCCGCCCGTTGCATGGCCAGCGCCGCTCCGCGCCGCTCGCCCGGCGACGACTGCAATGCGGCGATCTCCGGCAGCAGCGACTGCGACAGCGGCACCACCAGCAGCGCCAGCGGCACGCGGAACAGCCGGAAGCCGTAGTCAAACGCCGCCGTCATGCCGGGGCCGAAGGTGGAGGCGTAGGCGCGCGAGACCGCCGTGGTCAGCTCCATCGCCAGCGCCTGTCCCAGAATCGGGGCCGGTCCCGAAAGCAGCGCCCACAGCTCGATGCCTTCTCCTGACCGTCGCGGCGCGGGCTCACGGCTCTCCGGCAGCCGCCGCGCGTACAGGAACGCCCACAACAACTGCACCCAGGCGCCGATCGCATAGCCGACCGCGAAGCCGTACACCCCGATGCGTTCGTGCAGCAGCAGCGCAAAGCTGATGGTGGCCGCGTTGACGGTGGCGTTGTGCAACGAGGGGACCACGAATCGCCGGCGGCTGTACAGCAGCGCCGAGTAGGCAAAACTGCACCC
>CAYOPA010000006.1:0-1563 GCA_964405625.1 uncultured Bryobacterales bacterium | reverse complement strand
GCGCCAAGCCGATCACGCGCAACAAGCCCGCGCTGAGCCGGGCGGTTTCCGCGTCGAGACCCGGCGCGAACAGCAGCACGATCGGGTTGGCGAAAACCAGGAAGACCAGCGACGAGCCGCCGGCCAGCCGCGCCACCGGCCACAGGATCTCCGGGAACGAACGCCCGCCCATCGCGCCCGAGGGCGACAGCCGGGGCGTAAAGCCGAAGATCACGGCCAGCGCCAGCACGCTCCACCACAGCTCCATCGGGGCCATCGCGGCGGAGAAGGCGTCGGCTTCGGCGCCGGTGCCCATCAGGTAGCCCAGCGTGGCCTGCCTGGCGAAGCCCGCCAACTGCGCGGCCGCCAGACCGACGGCTACAATCAGGCCGCCCTTGAGCACCCGCCGCTGCGAGATCGGCTGGACGTTGGGTTCGACCTCGGTCGGCATCGGAAACACAAGCGCCCGCCACGGGGCGAGGCGGGCGGAGACAACCGCCCCCATTCTATCCCGAATCGTCGCCGCCGCCGGCCATGGCGGCCGGCGGGCCTGCCAAGCCTATTTTGAGAAGATCTTGACAATCATGTAGGTGACCGTCTCACCGTCGCCCACGGTGATCTGGTGAGCTAGCTTGGCGGGAATGTTCACCACGTCGCCCGCGGCGATCTTGCGGGTTTTGGCGCCGCGCAGCGAAGCGCCTCGATGCTCGCCAGGCTCGATCTCCTTGCTGCCGACGATCTCGCCGCCCAGGTGCAGCGTGGCGGAACCGGCCTGCACCACATAAAAGTCAGTCAGCCCTTCGTGCATCTCGGCCGGTCCGTTGCCCTCGCGGTGGACGACGAGCACGTAGTGGCTGCCGAAGTCGCCGAGCCGCTCCAGCGCGTAGTGGTCGGCGTTGAGCTTGGGCGCCATCTCGATGGCTTGGCTCTTGAGCATGGGGGAGCTCCAAAGCTCCGCTTCGGCGGCCGACAGGCCGGCGGCGACGAGGAAGAACGAGAGAACGACGAGAGTGCGCATTGCCCGCGATTGTACTGCGCGCAGCCGGCCGACGGCTACTCCTCTGATTCCGCCGTATCCGGCTGTGGCCGTCGGACGCGGCCGATCAGATCGCTCCAGTGCGGGAAACGGCTGAGCCCGTCAGGAGCGTCGAAGCGCGCTTCCACCTCGCGGGCCGTGCGGCCGGGCAACTCGGACTCCAGCGTTACCGGAAAGCTGCCCAGAAGTCTACCAGTGCGGTCGTTGACACGAGCCAGCACCAGCACCTCGTACTCGCCGGCCGCCACGGGCGAGCTCTGATGATTCACCAGCGTCGCCCGGATGCGCGCGATGGCGCTCTCATCCCGCCACGCCCGCAGCCCGGCCGCTTCCAACATGCCCGGCTCGGGTATGGGAATCGGCTTGTCGGCCTCATCGGCTGCGGGCGCCAACAGCTTGTCGCGCCATTCCGCGACTAGCTGTGGTTGGCTCAGGTACACGGCCCCGGCGACCGCCGCCAGCAGGGCGAACAGGAATACCAGCAGGTGAGACGCCTTGAGCGAGAAGACGTCCGGCGGTTTCTCAAGCTCGGCGGGACCGGACGGGAT
>CAYOPA010000005.1:28697-33236 GCA_964405625.1 uncultured Bryobacterales bacterium | reverse complement strand
GATGACGCTGTGCAACATGTCGATTGAAGCCGGCGCGCGCGCGGGCATGGTGGCGCCCGACGAGGCGACCTTCGAGTACCTCAAGGGCCGTCCGCGCGCCCCGCGGGGCGCCGATTGGGATGCCGCCGTCGAGCGTTGGAAGACGCTGCCCAGCGATCCCGGCGCCGTCTACGACAAGACGATCACCGTGGACGTAGCAGCGCTGGAGCCTATGATTACGTACGGCACCAATCCGGGCCAGGGCGTGCGAGTCTCGCAGCCGCTGCCCGATCCGGCCGCGCTGGCCGATCCTAACGAGAGCGCCGCGCTCCAAAAGGCCCTCGACTACATGGCGCTGGAGCCAGGCAAATCGCTGTTGGGCAAGCCGATTGACGTGGTCTTCATCGGCAGTTGCACCAACTCGCGCATGAGCGACCTGCGCGAAGCGGCGCATGTGCTGCAGGGACGCAAAGTCAGCGACAAGGTCCGGCTGATGATCGTGCCGGGCTCGGAAAAGATCAAAAAGCAGGCCGAGGACGAAGGGCTGCCCGCCATCTTCAAGGCCGCCGGCGCGGAATGGCGCGAGGCGGGCTGCTCGATGTGCATCGCCATGAACGGCGACCAGCTCTCGCCGGGCCAATACGCGGTCTCGACGTCGAACCGCAACTTTGAAGGCAGGCAGGGCAAGGGCGGCCGGACGTTTTTGGCCAGCCCGATCACCGCCGCCGCGTCGGCCATCGAAGGCGCCGTCGCCGACCCGCGCAAGTATCTCAGCTAGGAGCAGACTCGAAACATGCCAGCCATCAAACGCTTCCAAGGCAAAGCCGTTCCCCTGCCGGAACGCGACGTCGACACCGATCAGATCATCCCGGCGCGGTTCTTGAAGACCATCGACAAGGAGGGCCTCGGCAAGAGTCTGTTTTGCGACTGGCGCTACCTGGCTGACGGCTCGCCGAACCCCAAGTTCATCCTCAACCAGCCGCGCGCCGAGGGCGGCACGATCTTGGTCGCGGGCGACAACTTCGGCTGCGGCAGCTCGCGAGAGCACGCCCCCTGGGCGCTGATGGGCTTTGGCTTCCGCGCCGTCATCAGCACCTCGTTCGCCGACATTTTTCGCGGGAACTGCCTGAAGAACGGGTTGCTGCCGATTATTGTCAGCCCGGCCGATCTCGATGAGCTGTTCAAGGCTGCCGCGGCGGATGAGAATTTGCAGCTCACGATCGACTTGGAGTCGCAAACGCTCGTCATGCCAAGCGGCCGGCTGGTGGAGTTCCCGATCGACGACTTTTCGAAGAAGTGTCTGCTGGCGGGCGTGGACCAGCTCGGCTATATCGAGTCGCAGTTGCCGGCGATCGAGGCTTACGAGGCCCGGGTCGGCGATCGGGTGACGACGATCTAGGCGCCGCCAGGCGACGGACACGAATTTCCGTCGCTACCCACTCACTCCGCCAGTTTCTTGGTGAGCAGCTCGTTGACCATGGCGGGGTTTGCTTGGCCCTTGGTCTGCTTCATCACCTGCCCGACGAAGAATCCCAGAATACCGGTCTTGCCGCCCCGGTAGGTTTCCACCTGCTTGGGGTTGTTCGCCAGGATCTCGTCGATCATCGCCTCCAGCGCGCCGCTGTCGGAGATCTGCTTCAGACCCTCGGCCTCGATGATCTCCGAGGCTGTCCGCCCGGATTCGAACATCTTGGCGAAGACTTCTTTGGCCAGCTTGGACGACAGCGTGCCGTCGCCGAGAAGCTTGACCATTTCGGCGAGGTTCTCGGCTGATACCGGCGATTCGGTGATCGTCTTGCCCGCCCCGTTGAGCGCTCCGGCCAGATCGCCCTGCACCCAATTGGCGGTCGTTTTGGCGTCGCCGGAAGCCTTGGCCGCAATCTCGAAGTAGTCGGCCGTCTCGACGGAAAGCGCCAGCACGCGGGCGTCGTAGTCGGAGATCCCGTACTCGCTCGCCAGCCGCTCGCGCTTCCTGCGCGGTAGCTCCGGCATCGTTTCGGCGATGGAGCGTTCCCACTCCTCGCTGACCAGCAGGGGCGGCAAGTCCGGCTCGGGGAAGTAGCGGTAGTCGTGCGCCTCTTCCTTGGAGCGCATGGACGAGGTCTCGCCGGTGGTGTTGTTGAACAGCCGCGTCTCCTGGCGCACCTGCCCGCCGGCCTCGATGACGGCCACCTGGCGGGCGATCTCGAACTCAATGGCCATGCGCACATAGCGGAAGGAGTTGACGTTCTTGATTTCGGCTTTTACGCCGAATTCTTCCTGGCCCTTGGGGCGCACGGAGACGTTGGCGTCGCAGCGCAACTGCCCTTTCTCCATGTCGCAGTCGGAGACGCCGGCGAATTCCAGCGCCTGCTTCACCTCGGTGAGGTAGGCGAACGCCTCCTCGGCGCTACGCATGTCGGGCTCGGAGACGATCTCGGCCAGCGGCGCCCCGGCGCGGTTGAGGTCCACGTAACTGTACTGGTCCGAATCGCGAAAACCGTCGTGAATGGTCTTGCCGGCGTCCTCTTCCAGGTGCAAACGGGTGACGCCGATGCGCTTGCGGGTTCCGTCCTCGAGATCGATGTCGATAAAGCCGTGCCCGGCGAGCGGCTCGTCGAACTGCGAGATCTGGTAGCCCTTGGGCAGGTCCGGATAGAAGTAGTTTTTGCGGGCGAATACGGACTTGCGGTTGATTTTGCAATTGATCGCCAGCGAGGCGCGGACGCCTTGGGCGACGGCGTCGCGGTTGAGCACGGGCAGCGCGCCGGGCAGACCCAGCACGACCGGGTCGGTCTGAGTGTTAGCCTCGTTGCCGAACTCGTGCGAGCTGGGGGAGAAGATCTTTGTCTGCGTCTTGAGCTGGACGTGGACTTCGAGGCCGATAACGGGCTCGTACTTGGCGATGGTGTCGGGATCGGCGATGGGGAGTGCGGCTACGTCCATTTTGCGGGAAGGCTCCAAAGGGCCTATTCTACCAGTGGAACCATGGACAGCCGCCCCGCTCCCGATCCACATCCAGAGCAAGTACGAGCTTTGGCCAAGAAGCGTGAAATTGGCGCACTGCTGGAGAGCCGGATGGCTGACTACCGGACTGGACGCAGCACGCCGCTTGACGGAGAAGTGGTTTTCGAGCGGCTGAGGCGGAAGATCGCCGCTCGCGTCGCCAAGGGCGATACATAAGCGGTCGTCGGTCCTTCCTGCCTGGGGCTTCGTGGCGCGCGGCTCCAGCGGAGCCGCGTCGTCGCGTATCGACGACGTTTCTCGCGGTCCCTCGACAGGTCGGATCAAGCCCGAGCAGCATTAGCTTTGCCCTGTAGTTAGGCATGAGGCTCCGCCCGGCACGACGCCCGCCACGCAGCCAACTCTCCCGCCATCCGCTCCACAATCTCGGGATGCTCGCTGGCCCGGTCCGCAGTCTCGCCGGGGTCTTCCAGCAGGTCGTAGAGCTCAAAGCCCAGCGGCTCCTCGGCTTCGTTCGTTTTGGAAATGATCTTCCAGCGGTCCTCGCTGAGCGCCACCTGACCCGGCGTCTCAAACCCGATCGATTTGCCGCGCTCGCCCATCCGGCCGCCGTCGATCAACGGCATTAGGCTGACGCCGTCGATTTCGCCCTCCAGCGGCACGCCCAAGGCGTCGGCGATGGTCGGCATGTAGTCGAGCGTGGACGCCGGGATGCGGGTCTGGACCGGCAGCGGCACTCTTTCGGGCCAAACCAGCAGGCCCGGAACCCGCACGCCGCCCTCGTACAGACTGCGCTTGCGGCCTCGGAACGGTCCGGCCGAGCCGTTGCGCGTCTCGTTTTGCTCCGGACCCTCGGGGCCGTTGTCGCTGGTGAACCACAGCATCGTACGCCGGTCCGAGCCCAGGGCTCGCAGCACGTTGCGCAGGCGACCGACCTGCTCGTCCATCGCCGTGACCGCGCCCTGGTAGTGCGGCCCCAGGCCGGGCTCATCCCGGTACAGCTCCAGGTATTTGCCGCCGGCGACGATGGGCAGGTGCGGCGTATGGAACCAGATCACCGCCAGAAACGGCCGCTTCTCCCGCACCGCCTGCTCGATGAACGGCAGAACGCGGTCCATGATGACGCGGGAATCGTCGCCTTCGAGGTTGTCGGTCGCGACCTCTCCCGGACCCGTCCAATAGTAAGTGCCATACGGCTCGCCGGGCGTCAGATCCTCGCGCACTCCGCCGTGCTCGCGCGGCGGAGCGACGGCAGGGTCCCAGGTAGGAACCTTGGACTCGGTGGAAAAGCAGACGTCAAAGCCGCTGTCCCAAGGCGGCGAGTAGTGCTCGGCGGCCTGCTCGCCGGCCCAGCCGCCCCAGCGGCCGACCTCTTTTCCGCTCAAGTCCAGCGTCCCCAGGTGCCACTTGCCGAAGTGGCCAGTGACGTAGCCCTGCTTCTTGAGCATCTCGGCCAGGGTGAGCTCTTTGGCGGGCAGGTGGCCGTCCATGGCGAAGCGGACGCCGTAGCGGTAGGGATGGCGGCCGGTCAGGCAACTGCCGCGCGTGGGCGAGCAGACCGGCGACGAGGCGTAGAAACGGTCGAACTGGATACCTTCGAGCGCCATGCGGTCAAGA
>CAYOPA010000005.1:0-28687 GCA_964405625.1 uncultured Bryobacterales bacterium | reverse complement strand
GCGGCGTGCGCGCCACTGCGCTGCCGTTGTAGCCGACATCGCCCCAGCCCAGATCATCGGCCATCACCAGGATGACGTTGGGCGGCCCTTGCTCGGGAACTAGGCAAGAAGTCAGCGCCCCGGCCGCGCCGCACAGGGAAAGAAACTCGCGGCGCCTCAATCAGCGCTCCTCGGCTGGTCCCAGGCGACTTGGAATGGAGACTTGCCGATATCGACGCGGAAGACGGAATCGGTCATCCAACAGCCCTCGTAGGGCGCGTCGGTCTGCTTGGACAGAATCCAGACGAAGGCGGACTCCTTGCCGTTGGCATCGATCAGATGCACTTTGATGCGAGCCTGCCCGCCTTTCTCGGTGGTGGGGCTCAGGCTGCTGCTGCGGTGGTTGAGCAGGGCGTCGTAGCCGGGCTGCTTGACCATTTCGATGAATCGCTCGACCGGACCCGTCATCTCGCGGTTGGACGGCGAAGCAAACAGGAACGCGGTGCGGATGCCCGCGTCAGGCTCGGGGTCGTCATTGCGCTGCATGGCGGCGAGCTGGGCTTCTACGACTTGGCGGGGGCTCAGGGCCGGCGTCGGCCCCGCGATGGCCATCAGAAGAAGTGCGATCAGCATTCCGATCGGATGCTAGCAAGAGGCTGGATAAGCGGCAACCAACGATGCCTCCCGACGCGAGACCGCGGGGATCCGTAGGGGCGGCCGGCAGGCCGCCCAAAACCCGTTGAGCTTCACCGCCGCGCGGCGATCAGCGCCATCTGCTCGATCGCCGGCCACTGCCCGTTCGGACGCTGCTGCCGGCTGCCGCTGGGCAACTGCTGCACCACCGTCAGCGCCGGTTTGCGGTTTGGGAAGTAGCTGTCGTAGATCGGCTGAATCCGCGCCATGTCGCGGATGTCGTCGAGGTAGACGTGAGTGGAGACCACGTCGCTGAAATCCAACCCCGTCTCTTCCAGGTTGTCCAGCAGGTTCCGCATGGTCTGGCGGAATTGGTTCTCCACCGTCGACGCCCAAACGCCCCCGCCCACGCCCGGAATAAACCCGCTTTTGCCCGAGCAGAAGTACAGATCCTCGCCCCACACGCAGGGGCTCGCCGTCGGGCTGGGCGTCATGTTTTTCGGCCGTACCGGCTCGCGGCGAGCCAGATTCCGCACAGCCACGCCCGTGAACTCGATCGTCAAATCGCCGGGCAGATCATTGACAAAGATCGTCGCCCGCGCCGGCGTCGCGCCAAACTCAAAATAGCTCGCGTAGACCCTGTTCATGTCGCCGTAGGCCATCTCGGCCAGCAGGTAGGGGTGCGTGAAGACGACGTGCTCGTAGCTCAGCACGGCGGTTTTCAAGGATGCGCCGAAATTGTCGAGGGCGACGCGCGACTGCTCGGCGTGGGTCGCCGGAATAGCGCCGGTTCGGAGATCCCGTCCCGGCGCCGCCGCAATGAAGGTCAGCCCGCCCGCGCTCACGGCGGCGCTGTTGGGGGAGCGCTCGATTGCGGAAGCGTCGCGATATGCGATGGCGTCAAGGGCCAAGGCTGTCTGCTGGGATCCGACCGCGGCGACTCCTAACACCGCCAGCGCGGGCGCCTTCTCGCCGAACGCCGCCCGAAACGCCGTCTCAAAATCCGCCGCACGCTCGGCGTCCTCCAAATAGACCTGGAGCCAGACGACGTTGTCCATCGTCAGCTTCGCTCCGGCCAAAGACGCCTTGAGACTCTCCAGGCAGAGCCGAGCCTGGGCGTCGAAGCTCTTGGGCGCCTCGCCCGCCGCCGGAATCGGGTGCAGTCCAGGCGTGAAGACAAAGCCGTGGGATTCCACCAAGCCCTGGGCCGCCAGGGCGGAGGTCATCACCAAAGCTGCAAGGCACTTGAGAGGGTTCATGCCGGTTCCTTTTATTTCAACCTGCACCAGTCTAATGGAAGTTGCGACGCGATCGGCTCCCTACCTCCTCGCCAGCAGCGCATCCACGGGCGCTTGCAGCCTGGCTGTGCGCACTTCCCCAAACCCGGCCTCCCGCAACAGGCCTTCGTACTCGCCCGCCGAGCGCTCTCGGCCTTCGGTGCAGACGAGCATGTTGAGCGATTGCAACAGCGAGGTTCCGGGGCCGTCCTTGCGCGGCGTCAAAAGCTGCTCGCAGAGCAGCAGCCCGCCGCCGTCAGGCAGCCTCTCGTAAACCCGCCGCAACAGCGTCCGCACCTTATCGTCGGACCAGTCGTGCAGAATCCGGCTCATGGCGTAGAGGTCGCCCTCGGGCAGCTCGTCCGTGAAAAAATCCCCGCCCAGCGCCTCGACCCTGTCGCTGACGCCCGCTTGTCCCAAGTAACGTTCGGCGACGGCCTTCACCGGCGGGAGGTCAAAAACAATCCCCCGCAATCCCGGATACCGGCGACAGGCTTCGGCCACCAGATGCCCGGTCCCGCCGCCCAGATCGACCATCGTCCGGTAGCCGCTGAGGTCAAACGCCGCCACGACCTTGGGCGAGCTCAGCAGGCCCAGGCCGTGCATCCCGCGCAGGAAGGTCTCCTTGTCATCGTTGCTCGAAAAAAAGTGGTCGAAAATGCCTTCCTTGGCGCCAAACTCCTGCTCCCAACGGTTGGAGCCCTCACGGATCGCGTCCTCCAGCTTGCCCCACAGGCTGTAGAGGATGCGGTCGGAGTAGAGGATGTAGCCAGTGAGCGTTTCGGGGCTGTCGGTGCGCAGGAAGCGCGTCGCCGGCTCCAGGTTGGAGAAGCGGCCGTGGGCGTCGGCGCTCAACAAACCCTTTGCCGCCAGCGCGCCCAGCAGGCGCTCCAGCGCGTGCGGCGCACAGGCGAGATCAGCCGCCAGCCCCGCGGCCGTCCGACTTCCGGCGTGCAATCGATCGAAGACACCCAGTGAAACAGCGACGAACAGCGCCTTCGAAGCGCGAAATCCGTCCAAGAGCTCCAGCACGGGGCGGGCGACGGGATCAGGCGTGGACATAGCTTCAGATTCTACAATGGGCGTGAAGCGATGCCCTCCGCCAGCAGCTCCGAACATAAGCGAAAGGCCTCCGGCCTCGGCCCCGTGACCATCGCCGTGGTCACGGTCAGCGACACCCGCACGCCCGAAACCGACGTCAACGGCCAGTACCTGAGCGCGCGGATCGCCGCCGCCGGGCACGCGCTGCACTCCACGCGCATCGTACCCGATGAGCCCGAGCAGGTGGAAGCGGCGCTCGATGAGCTGGCGGCGGCGGGCGTGCAGGCGGTGCTGTTCAACGGCGGTACAGGCGTCTCGAAGCGCGACCGAACGTTTGACGTGCTCGACCGCAAGCTGGAAAAGGCGCTGCCGGGATTTGGCGAGATTTTTCGGATGCTCAGCTACGAGCAGGTCGGCTCGGCGGCCATGCTGTCGCGAGCCACGGCCGGCGTCTTTCGCGGGACGATCGTGGTTTCGACGCCCGGTTCCCCGGCCGCCGTGCAACTGGCGTGGGAGAAGCTGATAGAGCCCGAGCTCGCCCACTTGGTGTGGGAGCTCAACCGCTGACAAATAAAACGAAACGCGCAGAGCTTGTTTCGCGTCGTGAGGGCTTATCCCCCATGCATCTTTACCATACCCTCCTCCGGACGCTGCTGCTTGCCGCAGCCCTGGCGGCTTCCACGCATCTTTCCGCCGACACCGTGACGGTCGCTAACGGCGACCAGCTTCACGGCGAGGTTGTCAAGATTGAGAAGGACAAGCTGTTTTTGAAGACCGATTACGCCGGCACGATTCAAATTGACTGGAAGCAGGTGCGAGATGTGGACGCGGCGTCGTTCTTTGAGGTGGAGGTGGAGACCGGCCGGCGCTATCAAGGCTCGGTGCGGCGGATTGGGGAGACGCTGGCGATCCAAAACGAAGACGTGGAAATCTCGGTCCAAACGCCGACGGTGATCTCAGCGGTGCGAATGGAGGAGGGCGCCGAGCCGCCGGGCTTTTGGAAAACGCTGCGGGGCTCGATCGGCGTGGGCTATTCCTTTACTCGCGGCAACGCCACCCAGACGCAATCTTCGCTGGCCGCGAGCGGAAACTATCGCAGGGAAAAGTATCAGCTTCAGGGGGATCTGAACTCGATCTTCAGCCGCCAGGAAGAGGCTGAAACGACCAGTCGCCACGCGCTGAACGGACGTTACGATCGCTACCTGAGCGAACAAGCCTTCGCCTTCGGGCTAACCGGCTTTGAGCGCAACGACCGGCAGCGGCTTGATCTGCGCTCGCGCTTCGGCGGCGGGTTCGGTTGGAAGGCGAAGCGCACGCCCAAGGTGGAATTCGATCTGCTGGGCGGCGCCACGGTCACCAACGAGCAGTTCCGGGCGGCGAACGGCGACATACTGCCGCAGGAAACGACGGGCGAGGGCTTGTTCGGTTTCGAATGGAAGTCGACCCAGATCAAGGGGGTAAGGCTTTCGACCAGATTGACGGGGCATCCCAATCTGGTCCAAAGCGGCCGGTACCGCGTTGAGTACGACTCCACGGCGCGGATTCCTCTTGTGGCGGGACTGACGTTCAGCCTGAGCCTGTTCGACCGATATGACAGCGCTCCGCCGCGCCAGGACTTGAAGCGCAACGACTACGGATTGGTGACGAACTTCGGGTTTGCGTTCTAAGGACGCCCGCCGCCGCGTACGCTATCAAGGCTGTCCCTGTTCGCCGACCGGTTCGCCGAGGGCGAGGGCCTGCGGCTCAACCGCCGTCAGCGTGATGGCCGGCCTTGGACGGCGCACGTCATTGCGCTTGCTCGGCGGACCGATCCACAAGGTAGCGAACGCCCGCACGACCCGGCCGTCCTCGGACCTGCCGAAAATCCTGAGATTGTGGTCGCCGAGCGGGATCGTGGGCTCGGCCGCCACATCCAAAAAGACCTCGGGAATGATGACGTTGTCTCCGTCGCCGGACGGGCCGAAGGGCTGGTCGGCGCGGAAGCGGCCGCCCGAGATCTTGATGCCTGCCGGAGCGTCCTCCGCCCAGATATCCACCGCCTGCTCGAACCCGGGGTCGCGAATCAGCAAGACCCCGATCCGGCTCTCGCCGCCGCGTACGACCAAGGGGTTCTCGGCATCGGTGATCAGGCTGAACCCCGGCTTTGCGGAGTCAACGACGAGCCGGTAGACATAGCTGGGACCGCCCCGGCCGATCCTGTCCCGGACGCGCAGCTTGAATTCGCCGTCCTCTTCCGGCGTCCAATAGAGACTGCTGTCGGGATTGCCGATCACGGTGCCTTGGCCGCTCATCAGGTCGTCATGCTCGGCCAGGACCGCGCCCTCGGCATTGACGATTTCGAGCAACGGGTCAATGTAGGGCAAGCCGAGCTGTACGGCCAGCACGTAGAAGCGCAACGGCTCGCCTCGGCGCGCCCGGAACCGATAAACATCCTCCTCATCGGGGAGGTCCAGCGAGCCGTTCACCGTCAGCGGTTTCGCGTGGAGGCCCTGCTTGCGGGCTTGAGCTTCCGAGAGCTCTTCGAGGTCGTCGATCACAAAGCTCAGGCCCTCGACCGGACCGGCCGGGCTGGCGGCCCAGAGCCGCCACAGGCCCGTCGGCGCGGTCGGGGGGATTTGAAACTCCACCAGCGCCTCGGCGTCGGAAACTCTCAGAATCTTGCCGCTCACGCGCTCGGCAGGTTTCGGCTCCGGCCCCGCCAACACCGGAATGCTGTAAGGGAAAGTCAGCCGATAGTGCTCGGCGTTGCGGGCCGGGACCAGCCAGGCGGACTCGATCCCGCTCAGCGCCCGCCCGCGCAGGCTGACTTGCACGGTCGAGCCGCGCCGGGCGCCCAGCGGATGCGCCGCCTCCACAATCGGCATCCGCGAAATTCGCAGCATGTAGCCGCAATTGGCGCTGCAACTGACCCCTTGCGGCCCGCGATACTGGTCCACAAGCAGGTGATGGACGCCGCCGGATTCAAACACGTGCTCCAGCCGAGGCGTCTCCAGGTAGTCGTCGCGGTCATCGCTGAAGGCAATCCGTCGGCCTTCGCCGTCGAGCAGCGAGATCTCCGATTCCAAGAACCCGCCGTACTCAATCGAGCGGACATCAAAGACCCAGCGCTCGCCCGCCCGCGCTTCAAAACGATAGAAGTCGCGATCCGACAGCTTCAGCAAGGCCCCGTGCAGGACCTGCGGCTCCAGCCGAATCGCCTGCGCCGTCTCGAGGGAGTCATTGGGCTCGGTCTCGGCGCTGCTGGGCAGGGCGTCCACGTAGAAGAGCCTGCCGTTCGAGCGGCCGTTCGGCGCCCGCAGGTCGAGGGTATGCGCGCCGAGGCCGGCCGCGGCGTCCACGCGCACCCGGCCGGTGACGGCTTCAGGCTCGGCGGAGAGCGTCTCCAGCCAAGTCAGGCCGGCGGCGCCGAGATCGACGGCCGTGACGGCCTCCAGCCGTTTGCCGACGATGCGAACCTCAACGGTTTCGCCTTGGGCCGCTCCGAAAGGCTCCAGACGGTCGATCCATGGCGCGCCGGGCGGCTCCGCGGCGGAGCACAAGGCCGCCAGCGCGAGAAAGAGGATGGTCGCCGCCGGCTTCATGCAAATAGCTCGGCGATCGGCCGGCCGCCGTCGTTGATGCGGACCGGGCGGCCGTTGGTGTGGTACTCCTTCGAGGCGTCAATTCCGAGCTTTTTGTAGACGGTCGCTCCGAGGTCCTCGATCGAGACCGGCCGCTCGACGGGGTAGGCCCCGTTGGCGTCGCTGGCGCCGATCACCTGCCCTCCCGGCACTCCGGCGCCGGCGGCGGCGATCGAAAAGACGCCCGGCCAGTGGTCGCGCCCGGCCGAGTGGTTGATCTCCGGCGTACGCCCGAACTCGCCCAGCGCCAGCACGAGCGTCGAATCCAACAAGCCGCGCGACCGCATGTCCTCCAGCAACGTCGCAAAGGCTTGGTCAAACTCAGGGTAGAGCTTGGCGTTGGTTTTGTCGTTGTTGGTGTGGGTGTCGTACCCGCCGTGGAAGATGGTCACCAGGCGGACGCCGGACTCGATCAGACGGCGGCCCAGCAGCGCGCCCTGTCCGGCTGTCGTGCGGCCGTAGGCGTCGCGCAGCTTCTCGGGCTCGGAGTCGAGGTCGAAGGCCTTCTTGGCTACGGGCGAGGTCACCAGATCGAACGCCTTCTGGTAGAAATGACTCATGCCTTCCACGACGCCGGAGCGTTCGACGGCTTCGATCTCAGCGTCCAGCCCGGCCAGCAACATCGCGCGTGAGCGGGCCTCCTCCAGGCCGATCCCGGTCGGCAACGAAAGGTCCTGCACGGAGAAGGTTTCCTTGTTCGGGTTGCCGGTAATGAAAGGATCGTAGGCCGGCCCTAGAAAGCCCGCATCGGCGCAGATGTCCCGGTTCGGGATCACGACGAACGGCGGCAGCCCGTTGCTAACGCCGAGCTCATGGGCGACGACCGAGCCGTAAACCGGGTGCTTGAAGGCGTTGTTCGGGCGCTGGCCGGAAAAGATGTACTGCTTGGCCCTCTCGTGGATCGCCTCTTTGGAGTAGATCGAGCGCACTACCGAAAAGCGATCCAGCATCCCGGCGCAGCGCGGCAGCAGCTCGCTGAAATGGACGCCGGGAACCTTGGTCGGAATAGTGGAAAAGCCGCCGCGAATCTCGCGCGGTGCGTCGGGCTTGGGGTCGAAGGAATCGTGCTGGCAGAGCCCGCCCGTATGAAAAAAGATCAGGCAGGAAACATCGCGGCCGCCGCGGGACGAGGCCTCCAGCAATTTGGGCAGCGTGATTCCGCCCAGGGCCGCGCCGCCGAGCTTCAAAAAGTCGCGGCGGGAAAACGGTGCGGTCATGTCGTTGAGTCGCATGGCTTGAGGCGCTCGGCTAGCGGTTCATCTGAAATTCCTTCGCGTTGAGCATCGCCCACAGCGCGTTTCCCCAGGCCCGGCGCCGGTCGCGGCCGGCGCCGTTCTCGGCGGCCAGAAAGCCCAGCAGCTTCTCCCGCTCTTCGGCGCGAGGCGGCCGCGCGTAGGCCCACAGGTACATTTCCTGGAGAATCCGACCATCAGTCTCGCCCGACTCGATCAACAACGCCAGCCGTCCCTGGTCGGAAGCGGCTTTCTCGACGACCGTTCCGCTGTTCATCAGATGCAGGGACTGGGCCAGCGAGGGATCTTGCGAGCGCGGTTCCATCACGTCCCGGCGAGGGACGCCGAAGGTCGTCAGGAAGTGCGTGGCGCCGATGCTGGCGATCAGCTCCTTGGGCGACGTGCCCTCGGGGTAATTACGAAACTCCTCGGCCACCCCGGTGACCTGCACGATGGCGTCGAGCAGCACCTCCGCGGGCAGCTTGCGCGGCTGGTAGCGCGCAAACAGCAGGTCTTCGAGCGGGTCCTCGCCACCCGGACGATCCGGGGTATGGGCGCTGAGCTGGTAGGTCTTGGAGCTCAGAATCAGCCGGTGCAGCGCCTTGAAGCGGAAGCCGCTGTCGGCGAAATGGCGGGCTAGGGAATCGAGCAGCTCCGGGTGCGTCGGCGGATTTGTCGAGCGAAAGTCGTCAAACGGCTCCACGATGCCGCGCCCGAAATACTCGTACCAAACTCGGTTGACCGTGGCCCGCGCGAGCTGTAGCCGCTGGTCCGAGACGACCCACTCCGCCAGCGCCTCGCGTCGCGTTGCTCCCGGGGCGATCTCGGCGATCTCACCGTCCAAGTACTTGGGCGGCACCGGCTTGCCGGTCAGCGGATGCTCCAGCTCGCCCGTGCGCGTGTCGTACCAGACCCGCCGGTACTGGCCATAGCCGTGCTTCACCTCGGTGCGGGCCAAAAAGGCCGCCATGCCGTGGAAATCGTCCTGCGTGAGGTTTTCGAGCGGATGGTTGTGGCACTCCGCGCACTCGATGCGCTTGCCCAAAAACAGCCTTGTAATTGTCGGGACGGCCTTGTTGCGCTGAAACTCCTTGAGCATGAAGTCGATCGCCGGATGCCAGAAATTGCCGGCCGGGCGGACGGTGGTGTCGCCGACGGCCGTGAGCATCTCGCGGACGGCTTCGTCGTAGGGCTTGTCCTCGCGGATCAGCTCATGCAGCCAGCGTTTGTAGGAGCCGTTCGTGCGGCCTTGGGAGTAATACTGCGAGTTTCGAAACCAGTCCTCAAACTTAACCAGCCAGTGCGTCGCGTATTCGTCGCGCTCGAGAAGCTCGTCGATCAGGCGGATGCGTTTGTCGGGCCGGCCGTCAGCCACGAACGACTCGACTTCCTCCGGCGTGGGAAGAACGCCGATGGCGTCGAGGAAGACGCGGCGCACGAATGCCCGGTCCGAGCTCACTGGAAACGGCTGGATGCCGATGCGGCGGAGCTTTGCAAAGACCTCGGCGTCGATGAAGCTCGCCGGCTCGGTCGCGATTTCAACTTCGGGCGCTGACTCGATGACGAAGAGTTGCGCGGCCGCCGTCTTGCCCATGGCTCGGGCCAGCACGCTGGTCCGGCCGCGACCGCGAGCCGTCACCGCGCCGGCTTCCACGGCGGAAACGACAGCTTCGTCAGCCACGCTGAAGTGTACCTGCTGGGTCATCTCCCGCATCGTGCCGTCCGACAAAGTCCCCACCACGACGAACGGTTGGATGGCGCCGGCGCCGACGAGGATGCGCTCGCGGGGAAAGATCTCCAGCCGCTCCAGCTTGGCGCCGTCGGAACGCAGCGGGGCGCCTTGTTCGAGCCATTGCAGGATCGTCTTGTATTCGTCCGACTCCGGCGCCATCAAGTGACCGCCGCCGTGGGCGACCTGAAATGTGGGCTTTTGCAGCAGAAGCGAGCCGGCCGGATCTTCGAGATTGACGCGGCGGCCTTCAGCCTCCGCAACGATCGCGCGATGGTCAGCCGCCGGATCGGCTGCGTACAGCGAGAGCTTGAAGCCGTTCTGCCCGGCCGGCGAGCCATGGCACCCGGAGCCGTTGCAACCTTTGGTGGTAAAGATGGAGAGCAGATCGCGCGTGAAATCGACGCCCATCTCGGCGGCCGCTTGCTTGCCGACGCGCACTTCGGCTCGGGCCGAAGCATCGCCGCAAACCGCTTCGACCACCGCCTCGCCGGGCGCCAGCGCCACCACCCGGCCATTGTCGACGGACGCGATCGCCGGGCTCAGGCTGTGCAGCGAACAGGAGCCGGTCGCATCCGCCTCGACGCCGTCGGCGGGCGTTCGCGTCACCAGCAGTCGTAATGAGGAGCCCGGCCCGGAAAGCGTGACGGCCGGCGGCTCAATCCGCAGATCGCCCCCCGGCGCCGCGGACACACCGATAAGCAGGGCGGACGCCAGACCCGCCCACAGCCGTCGAGCATGCTGGGATAGAAACACTTTCGCGGGCTCAGGTTAGCAGAAGGAGCATGGGCCGACAAGCGAATCAGAAAGAGCCCCGCCAGGTCCGGCGGGGCTCTCTGGGTGTTCCCGAATAGCCCGGGAAGCTAGAAGCGGTAGCGCAGACCGAATTGGATCTGCCGCGGATCGACGCGCTGACCGCTGACGCGGCCGAATGCGGCGTTGTTGAAGTTGCCCTGCGGGTCATTGAAGCTGACCGTGTTGCCGATGTTGAAGAACTCCCCGCGCAGCTCGAAGGCGTGCTGCTCGTGGATCTGGAATCGCTTCTGCAGCGCCACGTCAAACGAGACAATGTTGTCCGCGTTGGTGATGAAAGGCGAGGCATTGCCGAAGGTGAACGGCGCCGGGTTGACGAAGGCGCGTGTATTGAACCACTCATCCGCCGTCTTGGGCCCGTTGTTCGGATCCGAAACCGCGTTCACGCGTTGAGTCTTGCGGCCCGTGTTCGCGATGTCCTGGTTGGTGAACACCATGAACGGCGGCCCGGAGTCAAGACGCGTAATGCCCTCCAACGACCAACCTCCGGCGACAAGGTCGAGCCCCTTGCCCCAGTTGCCGCCGAGCTGGCGTCCGCGACCGAACGGCAGCTCGTAGACGTAGGAGAACACAACCACGTGGTTGATGTCCCAGCTCGACCGGCTCCAGTCGGAGCGCCGATTGAAGGGATCCTGGGTCTTATTGCTCTCCGCCAGCGAGGATTGGTTGTCGAGCGACTTCTGGTAGGTGTAGTTCAGATTGAACTGCAATCCCTGCGAGAAGCGCTTGGCGAGCTTGACTTGCAGGGCGTTGTACTGGCCGCTGAACTGGTTGGAGCCGCCGTCGAGGTCGCCGAAGTTGGTGAGCAGGCGGCGCGGCTGGATGGGGCCGGGTCCGGGGGTCAGAGCCGTATTGATGGGCGAATAGCCGATCTGTTTGCGGCTGGCTGAACCGACGTACCCGATGTCGAGCGTCAAATCATCCTGGAGTTGACGCTGGATAAAAAAGTTCCACTGCGACGAGAACGGCGAGCGGTTCTCCGGGTTCTGCGGCCAGCCGCCGATCGCCGCCGTGGACGAGAAGGGCGGGCCCGCATCGGTGATGGGGAAGTCCGGCAGGCCGCCGCGATTCGGGCTGAATACCTGCTGGACCGTGAACGGCCAGAACTTGCGCAGATCCTGGAGCTCCTGCACGAAGGTGGAGTTGTAGAAGACTCCGATGCCGGTACGGACCACAGTCTTGTTGTTGAGCTTGTAGGCGATGCCGAAGCGCGGAGCGAAGTCGTTGTAGTCCGACTGTACCAGCGCCCGGCCGAAGCCGCCGGTGTTGGCCGGCAAGCCGGTCTGAGGCTCCTGGGCGGAGGGGATGCGTCCATCCGGAGGAGCGGGCTGCGGGTTCGTCGTCGCCCACAGCAGCTGACCGAAGTACTCGCCGGTAGCCTCGTCGCGCTTGACCTGCAGGTTGCCCAAGCGATCGCTCGAGTCATAGGGCCTGCTGCCGAACTGGTACATCAAGCCGAGGTTGACGGTCAGCTTCGAGCTCACGCGCCAGTCATCCTGGATGTGCGCCGTATAGAAGTGCCCGATGCCGTCGGTGAGCGTGTTGCCCTCGCCGCGGCGAATTTCCGAGGGGAAGCCGAGCCAGGCGTCCGCCATCTGGTAGCCGGTGAGCTGACCATTGAATTGGGCGTCGCCGTTCATCGGGTTCGAGGTGTTGGTGTAGAAGTTGCGGTAGTGGTACTGACCGCCGATCTTGAGCGAGTGCTTGCCCTTGATCAGGTTCAGGTTCGCCCGCGACTGCCAGACGTTGTCGCCGGTGACGCCGCCGCCGGCGCCGATGGTGCCGTAGTCGCCGAAGGAGATGTTGACGAGCGGATCGCCAAAGACCTCGGTCTGGTACATCCGCAAACCGGTTTGAGACAGGAAGTCGGCGCGCGTCAGCCCGCCCTTGTCCCACAGGCCCGGATTATTCGGCTGGTTGGTGCCGAAGCCGACCTCGAGGGTCGTGGTCGGGTTGAAGATGTGCGTCCACGAGCCGCCGTAGTTCGTCACGTCAAATTCGCTGGCGTTGATGAAGTCGGGCCGGAAGTTCGGGCTCAGCAGGTCGGCGTTCTGCCAGCTGAAGCGGAAGAAGAAGGTGTTCTTCTCGTTGATGTTGTAGTCGTAGCGCCAGTGCAGGCCGTCGCGGTTGTTCGCCTGGCTGCGGTTGTTGAGGTAGTTCTGCACCAGGCCCGGGCGGTTGGGCAGCGGCGTCGTCAACTCGAGCGCCGTCGGAATGGCGCGGTTGATGCGCGTCTGCGGGATGATGTTGTTCGCGAACGGGTTACCGTTGTCGAACGGATCGGTGATCACTGCGGGGTTCGCCTGGCTGAGCAGCGCCGAGAAGTCGCCGTTGCGGAAATCCTGCGTGGGCACGTTGCCCACCTGCGTGGTGCCGCGACGGCGCCGAAAACCTTCCCAGCTGACGAACCAGAACATCTTGTTCTTCACGATCGGCAGCGGGCCCCCGATGGCCACGCCGTACTGGTTCAGGCGGAACGGCGTCTTGCCCAGTCCGGTGCGGTTGGCAAAGAACTCATTGGCGTCGAAGGCGCTGTTGCGCAGATACTCATAGACAGTGCCGTGCACTTCGCTGGTGCCGGACTTGATGACCATCGAGACGTTCGCGCCCATCGAGCGGCCGAACTCCGAACCCGTGTTGGTGGCGATTTTGAACTCCTGCATCGCGTCCATCGGGGGCGAGATGCCGGGCGAGTTCATCATCTGCATGTTCGAGTCAAAGCCGTCGAGCGTGTAGTTGTTGTCCTGCGGACGGCCGCCGTTGACCGAATACAACGCGGTGCCTGACTCGTTCGTTCCGCGCGATTGGCTGCGGGTGATCGAACTGGTGCCCGGCATCAGCAGAATCAGGCGAGTATAGTTGCGCTGGTTCACCGGCATGCGCTCAAGCTCCTTGCCGGTAACGACGTTGCCCACCGAAGCCTCCTCGGTTTGCAGAATGGGCGTCGCGCCGGTCACCTCGATCGTCTCGCTGACTTGCCCCAGCACGAGCTGGAAGCTCACATCGAGCACGGCGGAAACCTGGAGCACCACGCCGGAGCGGACTTGGGTCGTAAAGCCGTCGGAAGCCGCGCGCACGGAGTAGGCGCCGGGGTTGAGAGGAGTTACGCGGTACTGGCCCGCCGCGTTGGTGCTGACCGTGCGCTCAGCGCCGGTGCCTTCATGGGTGACGGTGATCGATACACCGGGCACGGCGGCGCCGCTGGGGTCGGTTACGTCCCCGACGATGGTGGCGGCCGTTTGTGCGTCAGCGGAGAATGGCGTCACGAGCAGCAGGGCCGTGATCGCGAATATGCTCAGAGCTTGCTTGGTAGCGGAATTCATGGCTTTTCCAAAGACTTGGTCATCTCTGACGAGCTTAAGCTCGCTCCGGATAGGTTCAACCCGGGCGCGAGCCCCCCTTTTCGCAAGAACCGCCGCCAAAAAGACAGGTCGCGACGGAAAATGCGACCCGCTAAACATTAGCCCAAGAGAGTACTGGGTGTCAAATGCCGCGGCCCGGTGGGGGAGGGTGCGCGACAAGAAAGTGACGGAGCGAGGGAGGTAGAGCGAGGGGAGCCTGTTCTGTAAGTACTCCATACGTACAGTCAGGAGGCTTCCATGACTGCATCCCTCGAACACCGCCAGCGTCAGCGCGCTGAGCTGTTGCGCCAACTGGCCGCTTTCGGAGATCTGCGGCCGGGTTCGATTTCCCGCCCCAACAAGCGCTGCGGCAAGCCGTCGTGCCATTGTGCGCGCGACGGCGATGCGGGCCATCCGGGGCGCGCGCAGTTGACCTCGAAAGTCGCCGGCAGGACGGTGACCGAAGCGCTGTCGAGCCCCGCCTCCCAACGCAAGGCCGAGCGCGAGATCGAGGAGTATCGGCGCTTTCAGCAATGGACCCGCGGCTTTGTCGAAGTCAATGTGGCGATCTGCCGGCTGCGCCCCGTCGAGGATGACGCCGGGCTTACGCCCCAGGAAAGAAAAACGGCCAAGCGATCCAGCAAGAGATCGCCGCGGAAGTAGGACGCCTGCCGCGGACGATCTTCGCCGAGCGTCGCCGCGCCTGGGCCTCGCGGCTCGAACGCAATCCCGCGCGGATGCGCCACGAGGAATTTGGGCGGCAGGTAGGGCCTGTTTGTGGGCTCGGGGGGTGATCGAGGCGGGCTGCCGCACGGTGATCGCGTCGCGGCTGAAGCGCTCGGGCATGTTCTGGAGCGTGCGCGGCGCCAACGCCATCGTGGCCTTGCGTTGCTGGCGTCTCAGCGGACGCTTCGAGGACTACTGGGAATCCCGCTCACCTGCCGCCTGAGGTTCCACGGATTTGTCGCGCACCCGGCCTCCTGCTGGAAAGAGGGGAAAGGCCGGCGCCCTTCTTCCCCCTTCCGTTTTCCGGGCTGAACGCTAGATCGCCGGCCCGAAGCCTGTCGTAAAAACGCCTCGCGGCTGGTCGGCCGAGCACAGCAAGCGAAAGTGGTAGGTGGTATTGCCCTGTAGGCCGGGAAGGTCCACCTGGCGGTTCACGGGACCGCCGCCGTCGCTGACCCGATCGAACTCCGGCGCCCAGAACAGCTTGTCGAAACCGTAGTCGACATAGCAGGCCGCCGAGTCCGGAGCCCGGTAGGTGATCCGGGCGTTCGTTTCAAAAACGATCTCCACCGTCAGATCTCGCACCACGCCCATCGCATCGCGCAGTTCCTCCACGTCCACGCCGTAGCCGGGAAAGTCCGTTGCAGCCGGCTTGCCGTAGTCCATGCGCTCCTTGAAGAACGCCGCCTGCCGCGTGAGGCAGGTTTGGTTGGCGCCGCCGATGATCTCCGTATTGAAGTTCGCCGGACAGCCGCCCGAGCAAGAGAAGTCCGAGGCGGCGTCCGTCGCCATGTTGTTGACCTTCTTCATTTCAGCCTCCATCGAAGCGGCTATTGTGTCGGCCACGCAGGGAATGGCAACGTTATCCCACTGCGAGAACGGGTCCGGCGTCACCGAGCCTCGCCGGAAGTGATTGAGCCAACCGGTAAACCCGCGATTTCCGCTCGGCGGCTCATACGGCGCCCCCGATCCGTTCAGCCCGCCAAAAAAGCGCCTCGAATAGGGAAACACGTTCTGCCGAAACACGGCCGTGCCGCCGTACTGCCCGCCCAGGGCCAGGAACGATGAATCACCGCCCATGAGCTCGCTCACCGTGTTGCGCTCCACGATGATGTCCGTTGAGGGCGTCGTGTCACGCACAAACATCCCATAGAACGGCGCCGTCCCCCATGGCTGAGACACCTCGCCGGACTGGCCGCTAGGCGTGGTGAGCCACTCCGACCGGTTCACCCGCGCCAGGGTGTCCGCCACGCGAATCCTCCGCGCCGACTGCGTGCTCGACACGCGACTCGCCGGCCCGACTATGTCGATCCCACCGCCGTTGTCCCACAGGGTGTTGAGCTCCACGTTTACGTCCATGGCCGTGGCGCCCGGCGGCTCCAGCACGATGTCGTTTGTAATGCTCAGGGAGATCACCGCCCCCGAGGGCTGCGAATTGGCCGGGTTGTGGCGCAAGTCCAATCCCCGTATCAGCGCCCGGCGGACGCACTTGAATTCCAGGAAATGGCGACTGGGATAGTATCGCCCCTCGGCTTCGGGCCGTCCCCCAATGGCCGACAGCGGCAGATAAAACAGCCCCCTGTCGATCGAGATGTCCTCGGCGCAAGTCTCGTGGCCGGACTGCGCAAAGATCGGGATGCCGGGCGTGGAGAAGTTGCCGTTATTGCGCAACTGCACGTCCTTGGCGTTAGTAATTGAATAGATCACCGGCGTCGTGGAGAGCACTGAGAATTCGCTCGACCGCCCGGCCTCTTTGGTCACCGGATGGACGGGGAACCAGGCGCTGAGGTCCTGCATCCACGAATGGATAACCGCGCCATGATTGGCGTAGGTGGCGTTCTTGGCCCGATCCCACGAAAAACCAAGACGCAGCCGCGCCGCCTTGCCGCCGCCGTACACCAGCACCCGGTCCAGCCGACAACGCGCGCACCCCCCAAAATTCCCAATACGCTGCAGCACCGGCGGGTCCACCGCCATCCAGCCGCCGACCGTCGGCTGGCTCAGCGTGCTGCCCAGCAGCCGGATATGCGTCGAGTCAATCACGTCCAGGATGTGGACGTTGTTCGCCTCGGCCGCGCCGCCGCCCATCGTGCCGAACACCGCCACCGGCCCCACCTCCCGCAAAATGCCGCCGGTGCATGAGCCGGCCGGCGCCGGCTGCAACACCACCGTACCCTGCACGCGGTTCTGCGTAGTGATGGTGTAGAACCCATTGCAATCGCCCGTGGCGCCCATAATCTGGATGCCCAGGAAGTTCGTCAGCCGGTGCGTCCCGACCGTCTGGGCGGTGTTCCCGGTCACCGATTGCAGCGGGTACTCAAAATAGTTGCCGTAAGGGTGCGGCTCGGCCGTCTCACAGATGGGATCAGGACCCGCCTCGCAGTCCGCCAGCGGCGTGGACATGCGGTCCGAGACGTACCCGCCGCCGGTGTAGGTCCCCACCGCGCCGCCGCCGCAGAGGAAGCTACTGGTGTTGCTCGCGGCGCTATAGGTGACGCCGCGGTTGAGACAACTGCGGTGGGCGTACGTATCCTGAATGCCGGGGATGTTCACCTGCAGGCCGTCCAGGCCGGCCTTGCCGCGCAGGTCCCCGGTCACGGTTATCCGGCCGTCGCCGGGATCGAAATCGACGATTGGCCAAAGATTCCGCACCAGCTTGCGATGGTCTTTGATGGCGATCCGGAACCCTACGAAACGCCAGCCTTCCGTGCAAGGCGCGTCCGGGGGACACCCGCTGCTGATAACGCCGATCAGCGCGCGCGAGTTGTCATTGATGTCGCCCAGGTTGGATTCAATCGCGCAAGCCAACGGCGACCGAAATGCCGGATCCATCCGGATCCCCGGCGGAGGCAGCAGCAGCGGGTCGGCGTCGCAGCGCACAATCACCTCGCCGGGACCGGATTTCTGGGGCAAATCGTAGCTCAGCCGCCCTTCGCTTTCAGGCCGGCAGACGCCTCCGCCAGGGACAACCACCTCATGGATCAAACTCGGGTTGGCGGCCCCGGCGGCTGCAAGTTGCGCCTGCAAGTTCGTGCACAACCCTTCTTCGTCGAGCGTCACAGTGAAGACGCTTCCGGTGGGGGCCGGCGGCAGGTCAGACATGGGCAGATTCGTGGGCGGAATCGGCGACAGCGGCGGCGTGCCTTCGGCCGGCAGCGTCGTGAACCGCGGGCGCAGCCGAGCGCCCACCTGCACGCACTCATACCCGCCCGGCTGCGCCCCGACCGACGGGCAGTGCTGCGCTTCGCACAAATCCCAGTCGCCGAACGTGTTGGTATCCGCCGCGGTCGTCACCTGGACGTCGAAAAAGTATGTCGACGATGGCGCCAGCCCGGCCAACGCCCGGCGGCGGGTGGTGATCACGCTCAACGGCGGCGTTGACGCCCACGAGCCCGGCGCCAGCGGGTGCAGCGCGCCGCCCAAATCGGCGGGGTCCTCGCCGAGCCGGACCCGCGCACGGGTTCCCGAGCCCGGCGAATCGGTCTCGAAGCGGATCTCCGCCAAGCGGTCGCCGAGCTCCTCAAACAAGATGTTGTACGGACACTGCGCCCGCGCCGGAGTTGCGGCCGCAACCAGGCAAACGGCCGCAACGGCCCAACGCAGCACAGCGGGAAAGCAAGATAGGTTCATGGGGGCAAACACCCAAAACACTCAAACAAAAAGCGTTGGGCTCCTCTCGCCTGCACCATCCCATCGCGGCGAGCCCCCCGCCGGCCCGCGCCACAATCGCCGCTGACGCCAATCTTTGCCAAAACCGCGCTGCGTCGAGCCGCCGTCGAGGCGCGCTTCCGCCGCCCGGCTTCAACATGGCGGAAACCGGCGGACCGCGCCGTCGTTTCGGTGACGATACGATGAAGGGGAATGCCGTCCCGCCTCGTCTGCTTCAACCCCTCGTGCAGTCAACAGTTTCCGATCGACGCCGTACTGTACGAATGCCCCTCGTGCAGCAGCCTCGTCGAGGTCGACAACGACTTCCACGCCGCCGACGCTGAGCAGTGGAAGCAGACCTGGCTGACGCGAAAGACCAGCCGCGATCCGCTCGACGTCTCCGGCGTCTGGCGCTTCCGCGAGCTGCTGCCGTTCGTTGAGGACCCCGCCCACGTAGTCACCATCCGCGAGGGGAACACGCCGCTGTTTGACGCCCCTCCGGCCGCGAAATACGCCGGCCTGGACGCCTTGCGGCTCAAGCACCAAGGCTACAACCCGTCGGGCTCCTTCAAGGACAACGGCATGACCGCTGGCGCCACCCAGGCCCGGCGGCTGGGCATGCGGCGCGTCGCCTGCGTCTCCACCGGCAACACCTCGGCTTCGATGGCGGCCTATGCGGCCGCCGCCGGCATGCAGGCGGTCATCTTTCTGCCGCACGGCAAGATCGCCTACGGCAAGCTTGCCCAAGCCCTGGAATTCGGCGCTTTGACCATCCAGGTCGAGGCGAACTTCGATCAGATTCTGGCGCTGGTGCGCAAGCTCTCCGCCGAAATCGGCATCTATCTGCTGAACTCGGTCAATCCGTTTCGGATCGAGGGACAGAAATCCATCGTCATCGAGATGCTGGAACAGCGCGGCTGGTCCGTGCCGGATTGGATCATCCTGCCTGGCGGCAACCTCGGCAACGTCTCAGCGCTTGGCAAGGGTCTGCGCGAGCTCCGGCAAATTGGCGTCATCGACAAGCTGCCCCGCGTGGCCGTCGTCCAGGCCGCGGGCTCGGCGCCGTTTCATGACTACTATGAGCACGGCTTTCAGGTCCCGTTCGGGCCGGTGACCAAGCCGGAAACCCTGGCCACCGCCATCCGCATCGGCGACCCGGTCTCCTGGCCCAAAGCCCAGTTTGAGATCGAGAGCCTCCAGGGCGTCGTCTTGTCCGCAACCGAGCAGGAGATAGCCGACGCCAAAGCCATCGTCGGCCGTTGCGGGTTTGGATGCGAGCCGGCCTCGGCGGCTTCGGTGGCGGGCTTGCGGCAGCTCACTGCCTCGGGCGTGGTGCGCGCTGACGCCGATGTCGTCGGCATCCTCACCGGGCACCTGCTCAAGGACCCCGACTACGTCTACCACTACCACACGGGCGATTTAACCGCCCCTGACGGAGCCAAGCTCAAGCCGACGTTCGGCAACGCCCCGGTCGTCATGCCCAACGACGCCGCGAAGATCGCGGAATTTCTGGACTCCCGGGCCGACGGCTGAGCTTCGACCCAGTCGCCGCCGGCCGTCACGTGATAGGCCGCGGCGATCGGTCCGGACTCGTTCTCCAGCCGCCGCAACCGCCCGCCGACATCATCGGCCGGCAGGACACGGATCCGGCCGTCGGCCAGCTTGACGAGCAGCAGGTCGGATGGATTGCGTAGTCCCGGCGCTTGCACCCGGCTCTTATCGGCCCGCGCCGGCGGACCCTTATTCGCCGCCGAAGATTCGCGGCACGCGGGCCGAGACGCCGCACAGGATCTCGTAGGCGATCGTGCCACAGCGCTCGGCGAGCTCGTGCACGGCGATCCCATCGCCCAACACAACCGCCTCGTCGCCCGGTTCGACCCGGTCACACGCCGATACGTCCGCCATCGTCAGGTCCATGCTCACCAACCCGACCACCGGACAATCCCGGCCGTGCAGCCGGACTCGGCCGCCCTGCGAAAGCTCCCGCCGAAAGCCGTCTCCGTAACCCACCCCCAGCGCCGCCACCCGCATCGGCCGCGAGGCCGTAAAACGACCGCTGTAACCGACGCGGGCGCCCGCCCCAATCTCGTTGACCGCCAGGACCTTCGCCCGCCACTCCAGCGCCGGGGAGACATCGAAGCGCGGCGCCGGCGCCGGACCCACCGGCCGCGGTTGCCAGCCGTAGAGAGTTAGGCCGCAGCGCGCCAGGTTGCCGGCCGGCGGACGGTAAGCCAGCCCGGCGCTATTGGCGAAGTGCGTCCATCGGGGCCTCGGAATGCCGCCGGCCTCCAGCGACGACACCAGCTCTTGAAATCGAGCAAGCTGGCGTTCGGCGACCGGATCCTCAAAATCCTCCGCCGAGGCCAAGTGCGTCGCAATCCCTTCCAGCCGCACCCCCGGCGCCTCCGAGAGCGCTCGACACAGTCCCGCGGCTTCGCTCAGATTCACCCCCAGCCGGTTCATCCCCGTGTTGACCTTCAAATGGCAAGGCAGCGGACCTTTCTCGCCGTGGCCGCCAACCTCAACCCACGCTGCGACCTGGAAAGGCGCATGCAACATCGGCGTCAGCCGTTGCGCGACAAACTCCGGCTCTTCGCCCGGCAGAAACCCGCCCAGCACCACAATCTCGCCGGCAACGCCGGCAACGCGCAGCTCGACCGCCTCGGACAGGCACGCCACGGCGAACCGTCCACACCCGGCAAGCTCCAGAGCCCGCGCCGTCAGGACGGCGCCATGCCCATAAGCGTTGGCTTTGAGGACGGCGAGCACGTCGCCGCCAGGCGGACAGGCGGCCCGCAGGTTGCGATAATTTGTAACGATTCGGGAGAGATCGACTCGGACGTGCGTCCGCATAATCGGCTTAATTTCGACTCTACCACAGGCCCGTGGCGCGGGATGTGGAGGCGCAGCGGAGCGTCGGGCGCTAAGGCGCGTAGGATAGTCTGAGGTGTCGCCGCCCGGCGCGCCAGGGAGGCTGAAGGCCATGGATCGACGTAGTTTTCTTCACGCCGCCGGAGCCGCCGCCGCGGCCGCGCCGCGGATTTTGCGCGGCCGGGAGCGTATCTTTCGGATTGGATTTATCGGGCTGGGACGCCGCGGCCTGGGCCTGCTCTCCGCCGCCCTGGCCAACGAAAGCTGCAAGGTGGCGGCGCTTTGCGACATCCACGCGCCCAACCTGGAGCTCGCCCGCGAGAAGGCTCCCGACGCGAAGGTCTACGAAGACTTCCGCGACATGATCTCCGCGCCCGATATTGACGCCATCGCCATCGGCACGCCCGATCACTGGCACGCCTATATGAGCGTGGAGGCATGCAAAGCCGGCAAGGACGTCTACGTCGAGAAGCCGATCTCGGTGACCGTTCACGAAGGTCAGATGATGGTCCAGGCCGCCCGCAAGTACGACCGCGTCGTCCAGGTCGGCACGCAGCAGCGCTCCGGCGACCATTTTCGGCATGTGGCCGAGATGATCCGCGCCGACGAGATCGGCGAGATCTCGTTCGTGCGGACTTGGAACTACGGCAACAACTATCCCGAAGGGATCGGTAATCCGCCCGACCAAGCTCCGCCGCCAGGGCTCGACTGGGACATGTGGCTCGGACCCGCGCCCGAAGCGCCGTTCAACCCGAACCGGTTCGGAATTGTCCCGGACGCGTTTTCGCACTTCCGCTGGTTCTGGGATTACGCGGGAGGCATGATGACCGACTGGGGCGTGCACCTGCTCGACATCGTGCTGTGGGCCGTGGACGAGCCGGGGCCGACGGCCGTATCGGCCATCGGCGCCAAGTACGTGCTTCGGGACAATCGCGAGACGCCGGACACGATCTTGGCTTCCTACGAATTCCCCAACTTCGCCTGCACCTATGAGAACCGGGTGACCAACGCCCAGTCGATGTTCGACGAGGGCTACGGCATCACCTTCCACGGCACTAAAGGTACGCTCTTCGTCAACCGGGCGCGCTGGGAGATCCTGCCGGAGGCCGAGCGCGTCGCCACCGGCGTCCGTAACCGTATGCCGGCGGCCTCGGGCAAGGCGGGGAATGACTCCACCGCGGGCCACTGGGAGGACTTCGTTAAGGCCATGCGTAACCGGACGCGCCCGGTTTCTGACATTCTGGAAGGGCACCGGTCCACGGCGATGGCGTTGTTGGGCAATGTGGCGATGCGCGGCCGGCAACGGCTGGATTGGGATCCGGTGGCTGAAACGACCACGAATCCCGAAGCGCAATCCATGTTGCGGAAGGAGTACCGGGCGCCGTGGAAGCTCGAGCTGTAGTCGTAAAAAACGTGAAACCGGGAATGAAACCGCTGCGCTGGTGGTCGCGTCCAATGAACTGCAATGGCCGTACTCACAGCAACCTTCCCCGTTCAGCCCATGGCGGACAGCCGCGTTGAACTGAAAGTGCCGTACCGTGACACCCCGGAGGCCGAGCTCGTTCGCCAGGCGCAGGCCGGCGACGAGACGGCGTTCCGCAAGATCGTCGAGCAGCACCAGAGCAAGGTGTTCTCGATCATCTATGGCATCTTGCGCAACCGCAACGACTCCGAGGATATCGCGCAGCAGGTGTTTGCCAAGATCTACTTTTCGCTCAAGGGCTTCGACTTCCGATCGTCGTTGATCACTTGGGTGTACAAGATTACGGTGAATGAGTGCTACGACTATCTGCGCAAGAAGAAAGTTCGCAAGCTGGTCTACGAGTCCGACATGGGCGAGGACGACCAACGCTCCATGGAGAACTCGCGGTTGGCCGTGGAGACGCGGGCGCCCATCGACCGGCGCACCGAGAAGCGCGACTACCTGATGAAGCTGTTGTCCAACGTCTCCGAAGAGGAGCGGATGCTGCTGATCCAGAAAGAGGTCGAGGGCTTGACCGTTGAAGAGCTGTCGGAGCAGACCGGCATCAACGAAAATACGATCAAGGTAAAATTGTTTCGCGCCCGTCAGAAGCTCCAAAAGGCGGCGGCGAAGCTCGACAGGGCGGTGGCCTAACTACGATGGATGCCTTTCTAAGAGACCGAACCGAGGATTACCTCGCCGGCCGGCTACCCGCGGCTGAGCAGGAGCGCTTCGAGCGCCTGCTGACCGAGGACGCCGAGGCCGACGGGATGGTGGCGGGGTTCCGCGAGACCGCTTCGTTGTTTGAGGCGATCAAGGTCCCCGCCGACGAGATTCCGGCGCTCGATCCGGCGTTTTACGCCCGTCTGCGGCAGACGATTGACGCCGAAAACGCCATTCCGTTCTGGGCTGCTCTTGTGGAGCCGTTCATGATTAAGCGGTTGGCCTTCGGGGCGCTGATGTGGTTGTTCGCTTTGGGCTCGCTGACGCTGATGACCGAGCCGGCGCCGGAGCACAACCGCGAGCTCGTCAACATGATCTTGAAGGATCAACCGCCGGCCGGCTACTACGTGCGAATGGGACCGGATCTGGATCAGAACCGGGATTCGATGTTGGCCGTGATGATGGCGCAGCCGCGGGTACGCTAAATGGACGCCAAGCTTAGTTCCTGCCAAGGGAAGGTCACCGCGATGCTGGCCGCCGTTTTTCTGGCGGGCGTGCTCAGCGGCGGCATCGGGATGCGGGTCTGGACGAACAAGGCCGCTCCTCCGGGCGACCCGGTTCTGGCGCAGTCGCAGTTGGCGTTGCGGCAGCTTTCAAGCGAGCTCGAGCTCAAGCCGGCGCAGGTGGGCCAGGTGCAGACGATCCTGGACCACTACATCATGCTCGAAGCCGATCTGATGAGCCAGATGCGTTCCCTGCAGAATCAAGGTCGCGCCGAAATTCTGAAGGTGCTGGACCAGCAGCAGCGCTCGAAGTTTGAAGAGATGGTGCAACACACCTCGAACTGACTGGCGAAAACCGGAACGCGCTACATTGGGAGGCGATGATCATCGACGACATCGCCTCTCTTGCTGTTTTCAGGGCCGACAAAATGGGAAGAGCCGACGTCGTCTCCACCGAGCGCGTCTTCGTCGGTCTGAACTGCTTTGAGCCCGGCCAAGAGCACGCCCTACACGCCCATGCCGGGCAGGACAAGATTTACCTGATCGTCTCGGGCCGAGGCGAGGCCACGGTCGGGGATGAGGTGACGGGAGTCGGTCCGGGCGCTTTGGTGCTGGCCAAGGCCGACGAGCCGCATGCTTTGCGCAATCCGGGGCCGGAACGATTGGTGGCGGCCGTGTTCATGACGCCGCCGCCGGCGCGCAAGTGAAGCCCAGAAACTGTCGGCTAAGCCGCGGTCGGAATCAGCGCCGGGCGCATCTCCGCCAACACTTCCGGATGCCCGACAATCTGCGGCGACCGATGCACCTGCCCGATGTAGGATTGCAGCGCCGTGCGGTAATCGAGCAGCCTCCAGCTATCCTTGTCGCGGATCTCCAGACCAGCCGCGTCGGCCAGCGCCAGCCCGGCGGCCACGTCCCAAACGTGACAGCGCGTCAGCAGCACCGCCGCCGGGTCCTCGCCGCCGTCGCAGAGCATGGCCAGGTGCGCCGCCGTGGAACCGTGGTTGCGGATCTTGCCTTGAAAGCGTTCCAGCCCCAGCCGATGCACGTTGGAGTTGGCGTACAGATAGGCGCGCGCCAGGGGCTTGTCGGGACGCCGCCAGCTTTCCGGAGCGGGCAATGGAGCCTTGTGCGGTTCCAGGCGCCGCGCTTCGGGCTCGCCCAGCGTCTCGTAACGCCGCAGCTTGCCGCCATGCGTGGAAATCAGATAGGAACGCCCGAAGATCCCAGGCAGGTGGATCAATCCCAGCAGCGGCCGGTTCTCCTCATCGAGCAGCGCAATCGAAATGGCGAAGCTGTTGAGCCCTTTGGTGTAGGTGGCCGTGCCGTCGAGCGCGTCGACAATCCAGTTCATCCGGCCCGGTTGGATGCGGTGCGTCGAGTCGCTGTCGAGGTCTTCTTCCTCGCCCACGAAGTGCGCATTCGCGGCCGGCTCGTCAGGCAGCGCCCGCACGCAGGCGTGAATGCCCCTTTGGATGTGTTGGTCGAGATCCGACAGCACCGTGCCATCGGCCTTGTAGGAGAACGAAACCGTTTGCTGGCGCTCCAACAGCACGCGCCCGAGCCCAATGGTGCGATCCAGGACCGCGGCCACCGATTTTTCACTCAAGACTGCACCGGCGACCCGCATACGATCTTCCCATCATAATGACGCTTCCAGGCTGTCAAGCGTTGCTAGGATGGGATTTGAATAGAAAGATCACCGCGATATTCTTCGACTTCGACGGCACCCTGGTCGATAGCGAGAGCCTGCACTACGAGGCTTGGACGGCCGCCGTCGTCGGTCACGGTGCGGGGACGGATTGGGTGGACTACCAGCGCCGCTTCGTGGGCAAGTCCGACCGCTGGGCCGGGCGGATCTTCTTGGAGGAGGCCGGCCATTTGCCCGATGAGTCGGTCATTGACGAGGTCTGCCGCATCAAGCACGCCTACTACCGCGAGCGCTCCGGCGCGCGGCTCCGCATCGACGCCGCCGTCATCGATTGGCTGCTGGGCGCGCCGCGCGAGCTGGCGCTGGCGGTGGTCTCTTCCAGTCCGACGGTTGATGTGGAGCCGACCTTGCTGCACAGCGGCGTCCACGCCCGGTTGGACGCCCTGATCTGCGGCGACCATGTGGAGCGCCTCAAGCCGCATCCCGAGCCGTACCTGACCGCGCTGGAGCGGGTGGGGCGGCGGCCCGAGGAGGCGTTGGTCTTCGAGGACAGCTCCACGGGATTGGCGTCGGCGCGCGCGGCGGGCATAGAGGCGGTCCGCGTCCAGGAGCCGAGCCGCCTCCTGGAGCTCTTAACGCGGGTTCGATAATTGTGGCGCACGGCTACGCCTCGAGACTCTTCCCCGAAAGTCGGCTAAAATGTCGCCCCTGCGGGCTTCGTCAAAGCTCGTGCTACGAATCGTGGCGCAGGCGCCCACGCCTTTCGCCTCGACCCCCAGGTCGAGGCCTGCTGGGACGCGCACTCAAGCCCCGTCGGTCAGCAACTGCAACGCTCCCTCCAACCCCAATCCAGCCCCGCGCGCGGCGAGATCCCGCGCCGCCGCCTTGCCTACGATCGACTCGCGCGGCGCCCGCAATGCGTCCAGGCGCCGCCGCACATCAGCCGGCGCGGGCGTCTCCAACTGCCGCCGCTGGGCGATTGCGAAACCGTGGAGCGCGATCCAGTCGCCGGGCGCGATCTCCTGCTGCTCGCACTCCAGCAGCGCTTCGACGGCTTCGGCGGCCCCTCTCCGGTCGCCGATGCGTACTCGAATCGACAGGCTTTCGTTCAGCAGCCGCATGGCCGTGCGGTTCTGCCGGCCCACCATCCAGCGACCCTGCTCGTAACGAATCCAGGCGACCGCCCAGGGACATTCGAGCTCCTGCCAGAGGCGCAACGAGTCCGCCAGCAGCTCGCGGCCCCGTTCGGGCTCGCCCCAGTCCAACAGCACCGCCCCCAGCGCGCCGTGTGTCCAGGCGAGCAGCGCCCGATGTCCGCCCGCGCCCCAGGCGGCCAATGCCTCCACCAGGATGCCGGCTGCCTCGGGATAGCGGCGCCGCTCCCGCTCCAGCAGCGCCCGCTGGACGAGAGTCCAGCCGGTCAGCACCTTGTCGTCCACTGACGCCAGCATCCTGACCGCTTGGTTGAGCAACCGTTCAGCGCGGTCGTAGTCGCCTCGTATGCGCTCGGTCCAGGCCAGATTCGTCAAGGCGAATCCCTCGCCGCGCACGTCGCCGATTTCGCGCCGCAGCGTCAAGCCCCGCTGGTGGCAGTCCAGGGCGCCTGGCGTGTCACCGGCGTAGTTGTTCGCCCAGCCGCAGTTGTTTAGCGCCAGGGCCGCGCCGCGGAGATCTCCCTCTTCCTCAAACAAAAACCGGGCCTGCTCCGAGAGCTCATGGCATTGGGCGAGCTCGCTGGTCAGACAATGCACCCACGCCAGCCCGCACAACGAATGCCCCAGCCGCTTGCGATCGCCGATCGCGCGCGCCAGCTCGACGGCCTCCCGCAAGGTCCGGCCAGCCTGTTTCATCTCGCCTTGGTAGTGGCACAGCGAGCCGATGGCGTGCAAGGCGTCAATGCGCGGCTCCGCGGGCTGGCCGTGCGAGGGCTTGGCCAGCAACCCTTCCAGCAGCGGCCGCCCTTCGTACAGGCGTCCTCTCACCAGCCAGTAGCGCCACAGCGCGGCGCCCGTCCGGATGCCGATCAGCGCGTCGCCTTCGGCCGAGCCCGACCATTCCAGTTCAGCTCGGAAGTTGGCGTGGTCGGCGTCAAGCCGGTCGAACCACTCGGCCTGACGCGGGCCCGTCAGGTGGGGGCGGGCTTCCTCAGCGAAGCGCAAGAAGTGCTCGGCGTGCCTCCGCCGGGCGTCTGGCTCCTCGCCGGCGGAGCGCAGCAGCTCCAGCCCAAAGGCGCGGATCGAGCTCAACATTGCAAACCGCGCCTCACCGCCGGGGCCTTCCCGGCGTTCCAGCATCGAGTGGTCGGCCAGCGTGGAGAGGATGTCCAGCGCCGCCGCCTCGCAGTCAACTTGTCCCTCGCACAGCGCTTGACAGGCCTCCAGCGTCATGCCGCCGTCGAAGACAGCCAACCGGCGAAACAGTCGCCGAGCGGGCTCGCTGAGCAGCTCATAGCTCCACTCGATGGCGCGCCGCAGCGTCCGTTGCCTCTCCGGCAGATCGCGCGCGCCGCCGCCGAGCAACTCAAAGCGCCTTCCCAGCCGCTGCGCCATCGCCGCCGGCGGAAACAGCCGGATGCGCGCCGCCGCCAGCTCAATCGCCAAGGGCATGCCGTCGAGCCCATGACAGAGCTGGGCAATGGCCCCCGCATTGTGGAGCTCCAGGTGAAAATCAGGATCAACGGCTTGCGCCCGGTCCAGAAACAGTTGCACGGCCGGGTTCTGCCGCAGCGCCTCCGGCGACGCCGCGGAGGGCGAGGGCGGCGGCAGCGGCCCCAGCGGAAATTCCTGCTCGCCGTTCAGGCCCAGCGCGGCGCGACTGGTGGCGAGGATCTTCAGGCAATCCGACGCCGCCAGGATCTCGCCAACGAGCTCGGCGCCATCGAGAAGCTGCTCAAAGTTATCCAGCAGCAACAAGGCTCGCCGGGTCCGCAGCGCCTCGCGAATCTGGCTGCGTAGCTGCTCGGGGGCGGCGGCGGGCAACTCCAGGGTGCGGGCCAGCAGGCCGGGGATCTGCCCGGCGGCCGTCAACTCGGCGAGCGAAGTGAAGATTACGCCGTCAGGAAAGCTCTCGCGGATTCGCCCGGAGAGCTCAACGGCGAGCCGTGTCTTCCCGGCGCCGCCCGGCCCGGTGATCGTCAGCAGCCGGGTGCGCTCCAGCAACGCGGCGGCCTCGGCCAGCTCACGGTCGCGGCCCACGAAACTGGACAGGTACTGCGCCGGTTCGTGGACCCCTTTCACAAGCCGAAGTATACCACCGGCGTGCTTTGGAGCGACCCGAAGACGGCATGTAACCGACGTGGATTCAATATGTTGAAGGCAGTCCTCGGGTCCTGGGCGAAACGCCTGGTCGAATCCGGGTGATAGCCCCGCCGCGGCGACGCGTCCGCGGCGCTCCGCTGGATGGTTGTCCGCCGGTGGAGCGAGCGGATGCACTGAGCCCGCAGTTTAGTTCAAAGTACCAGGTCTAAACCCACCGCCTTTCTAGGCGGTGAGCTTTGAG
>CAYOPA010000004.1:0-33457 GCA_964405625.1 uncultured Bryobacterales bacterium | reverse complement strand
CGGCGTCCACCTGCGAATTGGGATCGAACGGGAACTTTCCGTTCAGCTTGGCGAACTCCCGGCAGAAGCCCGCCCCAGCGCCGTTGAGCTCCTCGACAGCGATGCGGCCCAGCACATTTTCGGCGTAGGTGATCGGGTCGCGCAATAGCTTCTCGACCATCTTGTCCACGGCGTAGTCGCCGCTGAGCCGGAAGCCCTGGGCGAGCTGGCGCACGGCGGTGTAACCGTTGCGAGCCTCGGACTGGGTCTGTTGCACGGCGGCTTCCGTCTCCAGTTGTACCGCCTGGGCGATGGAGGCTTGCAGGCTCACCAAGGCGTTCATGTAGCCGGAGTTGCCGCCGCTGATGTACTGTTCGGCGCAGCCCGCCGTCACTACTTGGTGCAGCGGCTGGAAGATGGCCATCACGTTTTCGTCGTCGACGGTCGTATTATCGCCGGCCAGACACAGCGCCCCCAGCAGGTAGGACTGGCTGGACGAGAGCTGGTCGAGCTTCCCGGCGGCGTCGGCGACGGAGCCAAAGCCAACCACCTGGGTCTTGGCGATGTAGTCGCGCCATTTGGCCACGAAATCGTCAAAGTACATCTGGGCGAGCTGCGGTCCGGCGACGGCCGGATCGAGCGGCGTCGCCTGCTGGTCGCCCAGCACCCACGCCTCGCCGCCAAGCGACTCGCGGGTGTTGGCGATGGCCTCCTGCATATAGGCCCAGCCCCCTGCTGTAAACGCCCCGGCGATCTCTTCGTTGTTGCGAACAAACCGGGCCGAGCCGTCATACATGCGGTTGAAGTTGACGCTGGGGTTCTCCTGCGAAGCCTTGGCCAGCATCACTTGGTAGACGCTCTGGATGGCGTTGAACTTGGCCAGGTAGGCGCGCGAGCCGGAGATCGCGGTCAGGTCGTTGGCCTCGGAGTAGGGGTTGCCCTCGGCGAGGATCTCGCCGTAGAAATCCCACTGCGCCCGCGCCAGGTCCAGCCGCTTCTCGTCGAGCGACAGACAGCTTCCACAGTGCGAGAGCATCACCGGCGACATAAAGTCGCGGGTCGAACGGGCGTACTCGTTGGTCGAGATCAGGTAAGCTTTCAGCGCGTTGTAGGGCGGACCGTACTCGTCGGCGGGACCGGGCTCGGCGGGCAAGTTCCGCAGCAATTCCAGCAGCGACGCCTGGGTCTCGTGGAACATCAGCTCGCCGAAGCGGTCGAAGTACAACCGATACAGCGACGGGTAGAGCTCCGGCCCGGCATACAACCCGAGCCCGTAGCGCCAGGGCGCGCCGTCTTGGTTGAAGGCGCGAATCTTGACCAGCGACCGCCGCAGCTCGTCGAGCTCCTCCAGCGCCGCCAGCGACGGACCGGCGACCGCGCCGTCCGGGCCCTGCGCCGTGGCGGCGGCCCAAGTCCCCGCGCGGACGTTGCCGGGAACCAGACCGCGATTGCTGAAGAACGACACCGTCCAGGCCACGCCCAGCAACAGTGCCAGACAGCTCGCGAAAACCCACAGCATGCGCTTGCGGAAGTTCGTCGACGAGCCGCCCACCCCGGCGCCGACCGCCAGCGGGTCGGCGAGCAGGATTTTACCGAAGAGCTGCTTGAGGAAAACCCACTCGGGCACGCGCTTGGACGAGGTCTGGCGTTCGATCAGCGGCGTCGGATCGTCCGCGCCGACGCTTGCGCCGAGCACCAGCGTCGAAGAGCCAAAGCCCTCCTCCTGGCGGCGCGGCTGATCGCGGCGCATCTCCGAGGCTGATTCGGTGACCATCACCGGCCGCATGCCGCTGAAGTAGAAGCCCCGCAGGAAGGGTCCCTGGCTGAGCTGTGTCGGCTTGGTCAGGTCGGCCAGGAACTGGATCAGCGGCTGGCGGATCTTGGCAAAATCGCGAGGAAACTCATAAATGCCCGGCAGCTTGGCGCCCTGGTGCTCCCGGCCCAGCAGCAGCAGACGGCGGCCGGCCATCCAGTGCGAAATCGTATCGAAGGCGTTGGTGATGCGGCGGCTTTGCTCTTCAGCCCCGGCGGCGCTGGGAGCGGAGGCGGGCAGGGTGGCGCCGACAAGTTGCTGCGCTTCGTCGCCGACCAGGTTGGTGGCCCAGTCGGTGAAGGACGGGAAGCGGTCGAGCTTGGTAAACAGCACGTAGATCGGCAGGTTCGCCCCGAGCGCGGCGCAGACCGTATCAATCTGACCGCGTAGCCGCGAGGTCAGACCCCGCAGCGAATCGCGGGCGCCGGATCGCAGAAACTCCTCGCAATCCACGCAGACCAGAATGGAGCGGGCGGGCTCCTTGCCGCCGAACGCCGCGCCCCACTTGGCCGGTTTCAGGCGCTTGGCAAAGCGCGCCAGGGCGTCGGTGTCCCCTGCCAGCTTGGCGCCGGCCTCGGCGAAGAGCGCTTTGCCGGCCAACCAGATGTTCGCCGTCGCGGTGGGAACCACGTCGCGATCCTGGTAAACGTGGCCGACCAGATGCTCCGGCTCGGAGTGGGAGTGGAGGATCGTGGTCGTCTTGGCGGCGTTGGCGCCGAGCATGTAGACGACGGGCAGCTTGCCGATCTTGGCGCCGGAAAGCTTCGAGCTCGCCAGCCGCTTCCTGCACTCCGCGATGACGAAGTCGACCTCTTCGCTCAGCGACCGCTTATCCGCGCCTTTGCGGGTTTTCGTGTAATAGATCCAACAGAAAAGACCGGCGCCGGCAAAGCCCAGCAACCAGAAGATGATCCAAAAAATCCACTGTCCCGTCCCTGGTGCGAACGAGAAGCCCAGCCAAGTGACAAGGACTAAATAGAGGACCAGAACGACGGCGGTGATGAGGTAGGCCATGGCTTGGATTCCGCTCTCAGGCGCCGAACGAGGCGGCTAGCTGGCGGAGCTCGTTCGAAAGCGAGCCCAGCGAGAGCATGTAGGCGATGAACAGTCCAATCGCCAGGAGCACAACCCCGGCGGCGGTGAATTGCAGCCGGCGAATCCAGGGATCGCGCGGGCGGATGTCGCCGCTGTCGGCGGGTATGTCGGTCGGCAGCGGCCAGTGCAGGCGTTCGCCGCGCAGCCGATAGATGCGCTTGCCGACCTTGTCGATGATGTGTTGCAGGTCTCCGGCGCCGTGGTTGCTGTAGCGTCCGCTGAAGCCCAGCAACAGACACAGGTAGTAGGCTTCGAGGATGTCGGGCAACTCGGGCGTATCGTCGGCGGCCAGCAGCCGCTCGGCGCCGCGGAAGAAAACGTCGCCGGCAAAGTCCACGCCGTAGAGCTCTTGTTGCAGCGGCCGCCGCATCCAGTCGCCGAAAACCGGGTCCTGGAGGTTGAGGACGGTCTCATCCAGGAATGCCACCACGGCGAAGATCGCCTTCTTGGCGTCTTCGGCGTTGTAGCCCAGCGAACGCGCCTGTTGCTCGGCGCGGTCCAGGGCCTCGCGCACCTGCCCGCGAAACACGTTCGCGTCGCTGACCTGATGCCGCCGCGCGCGCAGCCTGACGATGACCGTCAGAACTTCTTGCAGGCAGAGCGCCAAGTTACGCCTGGGCGCTTGAAAAACTTCCCGTTCCGGGCTTGCAGCCGTCGCCATCGATCCTCCTTCAAAACACTAGCTCCGGGGAAGCGTAGGGGCGGCCGGAAGGCCGCCCAAAACCCGTTGCACCCAAAGGCTCATGCATCCCCCCGGCTCATCACCGCGGTGAGCTCGATCCGGCAGTCGGTCAAGTCGCCAGGCGTGTAAATTCCGATGCGCTTGGTCTCGCGAATATGGTCCCAGCAAGGTCCGGCCAACTGAAGCCGAAAATACTGCATCTCCAACTTGGGCGAAATCGCCGCCGGCGGCGAAGGCAGGTGCGTCAAGCTCATGCCCGGCACGGCGCGCTGTACCAGCTTTTCAATGAAATCCCAGGAGCAGACCTTGATCAGCGTCGGCGCGCGCGACGCCACAAAGCCCTCCCCCGCCGAAGAGGCCACGCCCAGAATCCAGTGGGCGCCGTCGAGCAGCCGTTCGTCGGCCACTTGGCCGGCGTGGAAAAACTCGTTCGCCTGCCGCAGCGGGATCTGCACAACATTGGTAGCGACAATGGCGTCGAGATGGTCTCGAATGTGCCGGATCAGGCGGTCGTAGCAGCCCACCAGGTCCTCGTGCTCGTAAACCGGGAGGTCCTTGGGATGCGCCCGCAGCGAGAAGGTGCACAGCGCGCCGCCGAGGCGCGAGAGCTCAGCGAAAATCTCCTCCGGGTGGGTGTGCTTGGTAAAGCATAGGTGCCGCAGCGAGGCGATGCCGGAGTTGATGCTATGCAGCAGCCAGGAATTCGTGATCTGCTCGGCTGAGAACCCGGACGCCGCGCCCGCCTCGGGAGCCTTCGCCATCCGCATCGCGGCGCTTTTCTCTTCCAGCAGTTGCAGCAGGCTGCGCAGCTTGACGGTCAAACCCTGCGCGGAGCTGATTTGCAGGCTCGGCGGCGCATAGGCCAGATCGACCACGAAACGGCCTGCCGGATCGCGGCGAATGCGCGCCAGCGGCATCCGCACGCGCTCGCCGATCTCTTCGGTCTCCAGCACCATCTGTAGGTTCTTTCGGCCGAAACGGACTTCCCGTTCATCCAGGCCGGTGGCCTCGTCCACCAACGTGCGCTTGACGGCGACGAAGCGGGTCGACTCGGCCGGGCTCTCCTCCAGGCTGCAATTGGCCGATCCCAGGCTGTAGGGCGTCACCGCCAGATAGACCATCAGCGTTCCCTGCGTGGCGGGAAACACGTCCGCGATGGAGCGTTCGTCGGGGCGTTCGTCGGATTCGGGAATCTCAAAGATCATCCCGTCGGGTAGGATGCCCCGGGCGCTCTTGAGCGACAGCGCGCCGTTTTGCAGCGCCTCCTCGTCAATCTCCAGCGAGATCAGGCCGTGCGGCGAGTAACTGACGCAGTCGGCCGTAAAGTCGACCAGGTCTTCGAAATAGCGGCTCTGCGCCTGGAAGTGATGCGGCGCCAGGTGCATCCCTTCCTCCCAAACGACTGGTGACAAGCGCTTCATAGGGGCTAGGACCCCTATGATAATCCGGTTTTCCGGCTTGCGCTCCATTTACTCGGCGGGCTTCTTGAAGATATGAGCCTGGGGCGCCATCATAGTGGCGAGTTGAGCGACCAATCCGGCCTTCATTTACCGCCGCGCTACCGGGTGGGACGCGCGGTCTCCGACGGCTTCGACCCAGTCTATGAGGCCGAGGACTCGCTGACGGGCGAAAAGGTTCTGTTGCATCTGCCTGCGCCGCGCTCTCGCGCCGAACGCGAGCTCGCCTCGCTGGCCCAGCAGGATCCGAACGTCCGCCGTGAAGAGCACGAGGGGACCGTGTATTGGGTCGCGCCGGCGGAATCGGCTGCGCCGACGCCGGCCAATCCTGCCGCGGACGGGTTTACCGGGCTGTTTGGCGGCGGTGGCGGCGGTCAGGCGGCGGCCCCGCCGAAACCCGCTTCTTCAGAACCCGCGGCTCCACATTCAGGTTCAGGCGGATTTGCCGACATCTTCGGGGCGCCAGTCGCCAAACCCGCTCCGCCTCCCGCCGCCGCCCGCCGGCCCGAACCGGCGTCGCCTTCTGAGGGCGGGGGCGGTTTTACGGCGATGTTCGGACCCGGCGACCAGCCTGCGCCGTCCCCGTCCCCGCCAACACCGCCTCCTCCTCGGGAGGCCCTCGACGAGCAGACCGGAGTGATGGAGACGCCGCCCGCGCCGCCTCCAACAGCGCCGGAGAACCCGGCTAAGTCGGGCGAGTTTACGCAACTGTTTTTCCAGGAGCGCCAGAAGGCGCCGCCTCCGCCGCCTTCCGCGGACCCGCCGTCGTCTTCAAGCAGCGGCGAGTTTACCCAGCTTTTTGGGGGCGGCCCCCCCGCCGAGCCTGAGCCGGTCGCGCCTGAGCCGTTGGCCTCGAAGCCGCCTGAGCCGGCGCCGTCGGCAGGCGGATTTACCCAAATGTTCGGCGGCGCTGACGCCCCGGTCGAGCCGCCCCCGCCGCCCGCCGCCCCGGCGGCCCCGCCAACGCCGCAAGCTTCGGAGCCCGCCCCCGGAGGCTTTACGGAGATGTTTGGCTCGGGTCACGGCGAGTCGAAGCCTCCGGCTCCGAAGAAGCCGGTCGATCCGGCGATCCTGGCCGGGCAGACGATCTCGTTGCAAGCCCTTCGGCGAGTGGGCGACGCGCCCGAGGAACCATCGCGCGGCCCCGCGCCGCAGCCGCCCGTATCACCGTCACCCGCGCCCAAGGGGCCGCGCTTGCAGAAGGACCTACAACTGGCTTCGCAACCACCGCCGCCGCCCGAGCAACCCTCGGGGCCGGCTCCCGAAGGCGCCGGCGACTTTACGAAGCTGTTTTCTTCCCCGGCCGCCCCGCCGCCCAAGCCCAGCGCGCCGGCGGGCGGCGCCAAGTCCGGGGCGGGCGAGTTCACGCGGATGTTCAACCCCGCCGCCCGGCCGGCGGCCAAGACGCCGGGCGCGCCGCCGTCCCACGGTGACGGCTCGGGGGGACTGACTGACATCTTTGGCGGCGGAGGCGCCGCATCCGCGCCCCCGTTTGACGATCACCCAGCGCCGCCGCGGAGCTCTCCGCCCCCTGCCTCGCAGGCCGACGGCGGATTTACAGACCTGTTCGACAGCCGCGCCGCCGCTCCGGCGCCGCCCTCCAGCCCCGCCGCTTCGCCGCCTGTTCCGCCCTCGCGGAACCCGGCTAACCCTGGCAATGCCACCAGTGTATTCGGCGACCGGCCCGCTCCGGGACAGGCCGCCCCGGCGCCGCCGCCTGCGCAAGGACCCAGCGAATACACCAACATCCTGCGCAAGGCCGAGGAGCGGCCCGCGGCTCCGCCCCCGCAACCGGCCCCGCCGCCGGAAGAGAAAAAGCCCGCCGCTGGCATGAACCCCAAGCTGTTCTACGCGCTGTTGGCCGGGATCTTCCTGATCCTGGTCCTGATCGTGCTGGTGGTCTTCTTGCTATTCCGACAGCCCGCCGCGCCGCCGCCGGGCCCGGACGACGATCCGGCGATCGAGCAGAGCGAGGAAGGCGGCGCGGCGGGCGTACCCGGCGTGAGAAATCCCAGCGTGCGTGGCCCGTCAGTGCAGAACCCGCAGTTGCGCGGCCCCAGCATCAGCGGCGGCCAGGTTCGCGGCCCGCAGGTCACGGCGCCGCAAGTCAGGGGACCGCAAGTCAAGGGGCCGCAGGTGCGTCAGCCCACTGTTAGCGGCAGACAGCTTGCCAAAGGCGGAGTCTCGGCGGCCCAGTCCGGTCAGGCGTCGGAGACGAGCAACGGTCCGCTCATCGCCATCATCGTGGTGTTGGCCGTCCTGTTGATGCTGACGATCGGGGCGTTGGTCTTCTTCATGATGAAGAAGTAAACCCGTGGCGCAGGCGCCCACGCCTGCCGCCTCGACCCCCAGGTCGAGGCCCGGCGCCACGCTACCGGAAAATCACGTAAAGAACCGCCAGCGTCAGGCACAAGATGCCGGCCAATCGCCTGGGATCGATGCCGTCGCTCGTCGCAGGCGCCGTGAGCACCTGCAACGGGTTCTCCCACGTCAGCCCCTCGATCTTTTCCCTGGGCGGCGGCGGAGTCAGCCAACTCACCGCCACGAAAATCCCCATACAGAGGAGCGTCAGCACGCACGCCTGCCGCAGGAATGGCAGCCCGAGCCCGGCCGTCAGCAACCGTGTTTCGGCCAGCAACGGCTGAGTCGGCGGCGAACCCAGCAGCGGCACGTCCACCAGAAACGCCGCCACGCCGAGCGCGAAGCCGACGATCAGCGTCGTCAGCGCCGCCCGCGCCGTGCCCCGCCGCCAGAAAACGCCCATTACGAACACCGCCGTGATCGGCGGCGCCAGCGTAGCGCCAATCTGCTGTACGGCGGTAAAAATCGACGTGAACTTCTCACCCTGCGTCGACCAGGCCATCGCCAGAATCATCACCCCGACCGCACTCCAGCGGCCGATGCGCACCCGCGCCGCGTCCGACGTTGCAGGCCGCAGCCGTTGCACGATGTCCACCGCCACCAGCGTGGCGCAACTGTTGAGCGCGGCGGCGATGGTGCTCATCAGCGCGGCCAGCAGCCCGGCCGAAATCAGCCCCCGCAACCCCGTCGGCGTCAGCTCCTGAATCAGGAACGGCAGCGCCTGGTTGGCGTTGTCGCCGATCTGGTCGCGAAATATGGCGTAGGCGATCACGCCCGGAAAGACCAGGATGAAGACGGGCAGGATCTTCAGGAAACCGGCAAACAGCGGCCCGATCTGCGCATCCCTCTCGGTCTTGGCCGCCAATACGCGCTGCACGATCGTCTGGTCGGTACACCAGTACCACACGCCCAGCACCCAGTAGCCCATCACGAAGCTCAGCCAGTCGGCCTCGGTCGCCTTGTCGGTCCAGATCATCGAGAGCTGGTTCGGCTTCACCGCCGCTTCGAGCTCGGCGTAGGACGAGATCCCCGCCGCCGGCAGCGCCATCACGGCCAGCACGGTCACAATCACTGAGCCGGCGATCAACAGCACCGTCTGGATCGTCTCGGTGACGACCACGGCCTTCAGCCCGCCCGCCACGGTATAGATGGCGGTGACGACGGAGATCAGCACGATCGAGGCGTGGACGTTCACCCCGAAAAACTGCTCAAAGACAGTCGCCCCTGCATAGAGGCTCATGCCGATGTGGATGAATAGCGCGCCCAGGATGGCCATGAAGGCCAGGAACGAACGCGAGGCCGGGCCGAAGCGCTTCTCGATGTACTCGGGCAGGGTCTCGATCTTGTTGCGGAAGTAAAACGGAGCGAAAACCAGCGCCAGGATAATCAGGGTGATCGGGGCCAGCCACTCATAGTTGCCCCACACCAGCCCGCTCTCATAGCCCGAAGCGCACAGGCCGACCAAGTGGATGGTGGAGATGTTGGAGGCGAACAGAGCCGCCCCAATCACCGGCCAGCGCAGCGAGCGGCCGGCCAGAAAGTACGCCTCGCCCGTCATCTTCGTCCGCCGCGTGACCCACAGGCCCACGGCCAGGATGCCGAGCATGTAGGCGACGATGATGATCAGATCCACAAGCGGGATCCGCAGCTCGGCGGACAACATGGCGTCGAAACAGTGTACAACGCCCCCGAGCGTGCTGTTATCCTATGACCCTCCGCGTCGCTTGATGCCAAGTCCATGCCCGGCCAGCTTCGCATCACCGCAGCCGACGGGCTGACCCAAGTCGTCGCCTTCACGTCGAACCTGACGCTCGGCCGGTCGCTCGAAGCGGGGTTGTCATTTCCAGAAGAGCGCGGCCTTTCGCGAACGCATGTCGCCTTCGAGATCGAAGACGGCCGGGAGTGGGTGCGGGACCTGGGAAGCCTCAACGGCACCTTCGTCAACGGCGAGCGCCTGACCGGCCGCCGCGAGCTGCGCCCCGGCGACGCCGTCACCATCGCCGGATTGTCGGTCGTCTTCGCCCGCGGCGACGACAATCCCGCGCCCGCAGTGACCTTCGAGCAGCAGGCCGAGTCCGGCTTTCGCGGCGCCGAGCAGGTCATCAACCTGCAAACCATCCTGCACCGATCCGCCAAGACGACCGGCGCCGGCGAAGCGCTCGACAGCCGCCGCATGGTTGCCGAGGCGCTGCTGCGCGTCGGCCGCGAGCTGGCTCGCAACCAGCCGTTGGAGGAGCTGTTCCGCACCATCCTGCAAGTCGCCATCAGGACCGTCGGGGCCGAGCGCGGCGTGGTGGTCACGCTGCTCGACGGCGAGCCCGCCGTCCAGGCGCATGAGGGCGGCGAGATCCGCATCAGCTCAGGAGTGCGCAACCGCGTGCTTAAGGAGAAGGTCTCGCTCATCATCCGCGACGTGCAGGTCGACCCGAGCTGGGATTCACGCCAAAGCCTGGTCGCGCAAGGCGTTCTCTCGGTGATGGCCGTGCCGCTGCAAACCGACGAGAAAGTCATCGGGATGCTCTATCTGGACTCGTCCGGTGCGAGCGGGGGCCGCCGGTTTGACGTGCAGGACCTGGAGCTGATCACGGTGATGGCGAACGTCGCCGCCATTCGTATCGAGCGCGAGCGGCTGGTGGAGGTGCAGCGCGCCGGCGAGTTGCTCAACGCCGAGCTGCGCCGCGCCGAGGAGATCCAGCGGCAGTGCCTGCCGGAGCGCCCGCCGCACGTCGAGGGCGTCGACCTGGCCGCCTCCACGCAGCCCTGCTATACGGTCGGCGGAGACTACTACGACTTCGTGCCGCGCCAGGACGGCCGGCTCGCCGTGGTGGTGGCGGACGTGGCCGGCAAGGGTCTGTCCGCCGCGCTGTTGATGATGAACTTGCAGGCGCGGGTGCAGGTGCTGGCCGCCGATCTCGACGACCCGGCGGCGATTGTGCGGCGGCTGAACGAGATGCTGTTGCCGATTTGCCCGGCGGGCCGCTTCGTGACGCTGGTTTTCGGCATCTACAACCCGGCGACCGGCGAGCTGCGCTACACCAACGCCGGGCACGAGCCGCCTCTGCTGATGCGCCGAGCGGGCGGCGTGGAGCTGCTCGAACAGGGCGGCCCGGTGGTGGGCATGTTGCCGGATCTGGCCTATGAGACGGGCGTCTGCACGCTGGCGCCGGGAGATGCGCTGGTGCTGTTCAGCGACGGCCTGAGCGAAGCGCGCGGCCCTGGCGGAGAGGAGCTCGGCCCGGAGCGGATCGCGGAGGCGTTCCGAGCGGCGGGCGAGGTGGCGGCGTCAGTTCGGCTGCGCGCGCTGGGCGGTCGCGTGGCGGAATGGCTGGGAGGCAGCAGCTTTCACGATGATATGACGGTGGTGGCGCTGATCCGGCGGTAGGGGTGTCAGAGTGCAACCGAGCCCCAGACGTCAGTCTGGGGTCACGCTGGACGAGCCTGCGCTTTTTCGATCTGACTCCGGGCTACCGGCCGTTAGGCCATGACCCGCACCGCAGGTGCTGGCCGTGTGTCGGTTCTGACTACAGCCGGAGATTCACGCCGAGCAGCTCGAAGACCTATTTCCGCAGCAGCGTCGCGACAGTGCGCTGATCGAAGGCCGACGAGTCGCCCTGGGGCTGAACCGTGTTCTTCGTCGGCGTCGATCAGGTCAACCTTCGCATCCCCCCAGCTTGCTGGGCGCGGCGAGGTGGAGGTCACGTTGTTCTTGGGCGGGCAACAAGCCAACAACGTGCGCATCCGCGTGCGTTGAAAAACGTCGCGACAATTTTTTTACTTGCAATTGAATTGCATTTGTTGATAATCTCTCCCTGAGGCCGCCGGGCCTCGGGAGAAGATTCGCATGCCACCGCGCCGCTACCGCTATCTGTTTGGCCTGATCGCATCGTTACTGGGTCAAACCCTGCTGTTCATGCTACTGACGACGCCCTGGGACGCCTGGGGCGCGCTCCTTCGAGGAAGCTCCCGATGAGCCGCGCAGGCGCAAATCGGATGCGGGTGGAATGCGGCGAGGACGGCTCCGTCCGGGTCGTTGGGGCCGGATTCGAGCGGCCGATCAGTCTGGAGGAGCTAGCTCGCCTGGCGCGATTGCTGTGCCGGTCCCGACGCCGCGGACGCTCCTTTGAGCAACCCATTTGCCTAAGCCAGTCCGACAGGGAGAGCCTCGATGCCCGGTGAAGCGCGCATACTGGCAAACTACGACCGCTTCGGCTCGGTGATGCGCTGCGCGCACGGCTGCATCCACATCCAGTTGGGGCAGATCTCCATCTCGCTGAGCGAAGAGCAGTATCTGCGCCTGACTGCAATGATTACTGACAGCGCCGCGAGCTTCGAGTTTTTTCGCGACGCCGTCACCGAGAGCGAGATCGATGACCGCGAAGAGGGCCCCTGAGCGGCGCGACCTCTGGGACGCCGTCGGGCACTGGGTGACAGTGGGGATCTGCGTGGTCGGACTGTGGTTCGCCGCCTTGGCGCTGGGGTGAGCGCGTGGCGTGCGCCTCCAGATGCAAGCTCGCGCCACGGGGCCGCCCCTCAAGCTCCGGCTTCGTCCCACTCATCTTCCAGCATCCGCGCATACTCGCCCGACGCATAAAGCGTAAACTCAAAATCCCGTCCGTCCAGCTCCGGCGCCTTGCGCAGGTCCTGCCAAGCGGCGTAGGCGTAGTCGGCGTAGCGGTAGTAGAAGCGCAGGTAGTCCGCCTGCAATGACTCAACCACGGGCGGCTCGCGGAACTGGTTGTAGATGCCGATGGAGCGCGAAAAAATGCGCGAGTACTCCACTACGCCCCAATTGCGCAGCTTCTCCGCCACGTCGGGGGGCGTCTGCTCGATCAGCAGCTTCGCGAAGCTCTGGCCGGGGATGCGCTTGACGGCAAGCTCCGGCTGCCGGACGCAGTAGTCCACGCACTGGTCCAGCCAGCGGCGCACGTCCTTGCCGACATAGAAGACCATGCGCAGCTCGGTGAAGCGGCCTTCCAGCACCTGCTCTTCCAGTGCGGCGTCCTCGGAACCGCCTTCGCGCAGCATCGTCAGCGTGGCGCGGGCGCTTTCGAGCACGCGCACCGTCGCCGCCGATTCGGTGAACGGGTGCAGAATCAGCGGCGGCAGGCGAAAGGTTTTTCCAGTGATGGCTTCGAGCTGAGACATACGGGCAACTACAAGCCTTATCGGCCCGAATTCGCCCCAGTATGCCATAGCCGGACCGGGCTGAAAACCAGGGCTCCGCCTGCGACGGGATAGACCGAAAGACCCACACGGGGTACGAAAAGCGAACGGGGCCGCGGATGGAATCCGCGGCCCCGCCGGTTGTGGACTGGATGGGACGAGAGGAGCTTAGAACTCCACCCGAATGCCCGCCGTGATGATCCGGGGGCCTTGGTTGGGCGCCGTCGCGCGGCCGAAGTTGGCGTTGAACAGAGCGCCGTTGACGTTGAACAGGTTGCGATTGAACACGTTGAACATGTCCGCGCGCAGTTGCAGCCGCACCGGCTGGTCGCCCAGGGGAATCAGCGTCATGTTCTTGACGATGGAGACGTTTTCCTGGAAGTTGAATGGCTGGCGCAGATCGGTGTGGTGCCGCGAACCGGTCCCGAAGTCGAACTCGCCGGGCAGAGCGAACGCCGTGCGGTTGAAGTAGCGCTCGTTGTTGCCCGGATCCAGCGCGCTCCGCGCCGTGCCGGTCCGGACGGACTGGCCGGTCGGATTCGAGTAGCGGACGCTGTTGAACAGCGCATTGGACAGCGAGTTCGGCACGGTGGCCAGGAAAACGTTACCCGAGAAGTAGCGCTGCGCGGCCGCGATCGTCCAGCCGCCCAGGACGTAATCCGTCCAACCGCCGCGGTTGAGGAACTTGCGCCCTTTGCCCACCGGCAGGTCGTAGGAGTTGAGGATGTTCAGCACATGCGGCTGGTCATACTGGGCGATCGTCCGCTCGCCGGAGAGGTCGTAGGCGTTCTGCGGCCCCGGTTGGGTAAAGATTTGGCGCTGATGCAGCTTCACCATCGACTTCGAGAAGGTGTAAGAGGTCATCATCTGCCAGTTGCCGAAGCGGCGTTCCAGCTTGGCCTGGAATGAGTCGTACCAGATCTCACCGTCGCCGGAGTTGCGGCCGAACACGTTCAGGAATTGCGGATAGGGCCGCAGCGCCTGAGCCAGTGTGGCGCTGGCGCCGAACAGCTCCGAGAAGCCGTCAAACGGCTCGCTAAAGCCGGCCGCCTGGACCGCCGGGGAGTTGATGTTCTGACGCAGCAGGCCGCCAAGACCGAGGCGGGCCGGGTCGACCTGATTCATCGTCATGGTGGAGGACAGCCCTGACCCGCGGTTGCCAACGTAGGCCAAATCGATCAGGAAGTCCTTGACTTCATGCTGCACGTTGAAGCTCCAGTTCTGGTTCCGCGGCGCCCTGCCGAAGTTCGGTCCCAGGTAGTCGACGTTGCGGCCGTTGCCGAACGTCGGGTCAATGAACGGCGGGCGGGCGGTCCCCGGAGGCACGGGAACGCCGCCGGAGAAGTCAAACGCGCCGCTGAGGCCGTCGGAAAAGATCTGCGTGGGCGCGCCGGCAAAGCCCAGCGTGCAGCCGCAGCCGCCGTTGCCGAGCGTCTGGTAGTAGATGCCGTAGCCGCCGCGCAGCACGGTCTTGTCCGTCAGCTTGTACGCAAAGCCGGCCCGCGGGCCGAAGTTGCTGAAGTCGGTCGGATAGAACCGCTTGGTCCCAGTGCGGCCCGCGCCCGGACCGGCGAAGACCATTGCGCCCGGCAGGCCGCCGGCGGCGGCGTTCGGAATCGTCAAGTCCACCGACGAGAACTGGTTGTTCGCGAAGTGGAAGCCGATCGGCACCTCGTAGCGCATTCCCAGGTTCAGGGTCAGCCGGTTGGTGAGCTTCCAGTTGTCGTTCACGAAGCCCGAGTAGTACTGGTAGCGGATCTGCACGTCCGGGACGGGCAGCGCGGCGGTCTCACCCGAGTTGGGCAGACCGAGCAGGAAGCTGGCGAAGGAGTGGCCGGTGCCGCCGGTGTTGGTGGGCAGTGCCGTCTGGGCGCGTGCGAAGTTGTACAGGCCGTTGGTTCCGGCGGCGTCTTCGGCGATCGTCGCTAGATGACGGATGTCCCAGCCGAACTTCACCTCGTGCTTGCCGGTCATCCACGTCACGGCCTGGTTCCAGTGCCAAGTGACGTTGTTCTGGAAGCCGTTGGCCACCTTGCCGTCCTGCACGCCAAAAGGCGTGAGTTGGTCGGCCTCCTCAAAGCGGATGCGGGGCGTGGCGTCGGTGTCAGCCGGTAGGCCAATCAAAGAGGCGAAGCCGTTCTGCGCGGGATTGTCCCAGCCCTGACGAGTCTTCGACAGGCCCCAAGTCGTATGCACCAGCACCGAAGGCGTCGGCGTCCAGTCGTAGTTGGCGCGAAGGTAGATCGGCTTCTGGAAGGCGGAGCCCAGCCCCTGGTCCAGCGGCCCCGGCAGCGCCGTGGTGCTCTGCACGTCCTGGTTGATGAACGAGTGCGAGTAGCTCAAGCGGTGCTTGTTGCTGAAGGCATGGTCGATCTTCAAGCTCCAGTGGTAATCCTCGCGGTTGGCCACGTTCAGGAAGTTGTAGTTGTTGAACAACGTGTTTAGGTTCGGATCCGGGATGAACGGCAGAATGTTGGACGAAACCGTGCTGAAGCGGCTCTGCGGAACCCGCGCGTTCGGGAACGGGTCGCGCACCTGGCCGGCCGTGGTCAACGGGTCGTAGATCTCTCGACCATGCTCGGAGAAGTCGCCCTGCTTCATCAATTGGGTGGCCACCGAGCTATTGACGGGCGAAGCCGTCGCGGGCCGCTCGTCGCGCGAGTAGGTGGAGTACCAAAAGGTCTTGTTGCGGCCGTCGTAGACGCCGGGGATGAAAACCGGACCGCCGACGCCGAAACCGATCTCATTGAAGCGCTCCTTGGGCTTGGCGCGGCCGATGGTGTTGTTGTTCCAGCCGGCGGCGTTGAGAGCGTCGCGGCGAAGGTTCCAGAAGCCGGTGGCGTGCAGCTTGTTCGCGCCGGACTTCATGGTGAAGACCTCCACGCCGCCCCCGAAACGGCCGTACTCGGCGCTATAGGTGCCGGTGAGCAGCTTGAACTCGCCGAACATCTCCGCGGCCGGGAAGTTAAACACCACGCCGCCGGACTCGGGAATCGTCAGCGAAGCGCCGTCAATGAGCACTTCCTTGGCGCGACCGCCGGAGCCGGAGATCGACTGGTTGCCGCCGCCGGAGTTGACGCCCGGCATGTAGGTTACGAATGCTTGCGGGTTGCGGATGCCGCCGGTAAACAGCGGCAGCGTATTCATGAACTTCGGCGAGAAGCTCTGGCCGCGCTCGGAGGTATTGGCCTCCAGCAGCGGCGCCGCCGAGGTGACTTCAATCGTCTCCGTCACGGAGCCGAGCTCGAGCCTCAGATCCATGGCCAACCGCTGGGCGATGCGGACTTCGATATTCGACCGGGTGAGCTTTTTGAAACCGTCGGACTCGACGGCGAGCTCGTAGACGCCGGTCGGCAGGCTCGGAAAAACGTAGAGACCTGCTTCAGACGAGCTCGTCTGGAAGGAGCGCCCCGAAGCGCCTTCGGTAGCGATGATTTGGGCGCCGGGAATGGCGGCGCCGGCCGGATCAAGAACAGAGCCGCTGATCGATCCCGTCGTCATCTGCGCCGGCAAAACCCCGGCGAACATGAGCAACGAGACCGCAAGCAGCCCGCGAAACGCGAACTTAAACATGCGAGATTACCCCTTTATCGTGGATACAAAACGACCCACCCCTCACGGGATGCGCCCAACACCGAGATCAGCGCGCGAGCGCCGGCTCGGCCACAGAGTCCTACGTGCGAAAAAGCCCCTACAGCCCCACGCACGGCTGTCCACGCCCAACCAGGCGCCGACAGATCAGCGACCGTGATCGTTGAATGGCTAAACCATTCCCTTTGCGATTCATCCCAGCCAGCTTTGCTTTCTTTCCCTTAAGTGGCCGGAAACATCGAACTTTACCGATTTTTCAACCCTCGGTTCGCCCCCGGTTTCACGACCGTTACCTATTCGCCAAGTATATCCGAGATCATCCTGATTCCGTGATGTTTCCGTCCGCCGCCTCCCATTTTTGGGTCGGTTTTCACAGGATGAAATAGGCCGCCAATTGGTTGTGCTGTCCTGAACAGGTAACTTCAGCAAGGAGCGTTGGTTGAGCGGCATCGCAGTCCCTACCCTCGAAGGCTCTCGGATTCGCGTGCGACCGCTGCAGTCCGGCGACCGCGCCGACCTGCTGCTGCTGCGTGGAGATCCGGAAACGGCGCGCTACCAAAGCTGGTCGACGTTTGACGAAGCGGACGCCGACAAGCTGATCGACCTCGCCAGCGTTGGCGCCGTGGAGGTCCCCGGCTGCTGGGCGCAGGGCGTGATCGCCAGGCTCGGAGACGATCGCATGATCGGCGACTGCTCGCTGCACAGCCCGCCGGCGGCCCCTGGCCAGGCTGAAATTGGGTTCAATCTAATGACCGCGGAACGCGGCGCCGGTTACGCAACCGAGGCCGTGGGGCTCCTGACCGAATGGCTGTTGCGGGAGCGCGGCAAGACGCGGGTCTTCGCGGTGACCGACCGGCGCAATCAGCCGTCCCGCCGATTGCTTGAAAGACTGGGCTTCCAAGCGGTCCCGCGCGCGTACCGCATCGTTTTCTTCAAGGGCGAGTGGGAGGGCGAGACGGTCTATGAGCGCCTCTCCGACGATTCCCCTAGCGGAGGAAACGCATGAGGAAAGCACGGAAGTACTACACGGCGGCGGAGAAGGTCGCCATTGTGAGGCGGCATCTGCTCGAGAAGGAGCCGGTCTCGGCGAGGAAGCGCAGGCTCGTCCAATTTGCCCCCAGCCTGACGTCTGGGGTTCGGATTTGCTGGGATCTACACGGATTGAGCGAAACCCTCCGGCCGTCGCGGTCATCCGGGGAGATCGGGGGAAGATCGCCAACCGAGCCCGAATCAGCGCCATTGTTTGACGCGCGTACCGTGTGGCGGTACACTTCAGCGTGATTCAATTTGGCTGAGGCCCGCCAAGCACTGGATCATATCCAGGTCAAGCGCTGTGAGCCGCAATCGGCGGCTTAGTCCCCCGTTTCCAAAGACCGACGATTTTGGCTTGCCAGGAGACTGCAAGAAGTTACTTCAACACGGTCAGGTTGAGCAGGCCGCAACGGTACGATCTTAACCTCAGACTTACGTCTGGGGCTCGGTTGGCTGGGGGTCACACGGCTTGAGCGGGATGCGTCTACCGCAACAGCTCCAGCCACGCGCGGATGCGCTTTTCGTTGACACCCAGATCCGACCGCCCGTAGTGCGAGCGGCTGTAGATCGCCACTGTGGACCGGCCCTCGCCGGCCGGCGGAAACCGCACTGTGATCGTGTCCGGAAAGCCCACGAGCGCGGAAACCTGCTCGAAATCATATTGGTCCCGGGCCGGGTCGGCGCTGAGCTGTTTCACGCGCGGCTGCTTCGGAATCCGCTCCATCCAGCGCTCGCGCAAAGCTTCCGCCGGCATCTCAAAAACCGGCGCTTCCCCATGCGGCATCGCGTTGCGGCACAGGCCGGGCGGGGCGACCAGGAACTGGTTCGGCGAGCTTTTGAGCGTGAGCGTCTCGAAATCGACCGGCTCCCGCTCCACCTTCCCAAACAGCAAGGCCAGAGCGGCCTGCTTGCCGTTGGCCGCCGCATGGGCGACGTACAGCAGCGCCAGCGCGCCGACGGCGTAGAGCAGGATCGTCATCAGGCGTCTCACTGCAACAGCGGGGCCAAGAAGTCCGCCACGTGGTCGGCGACGATGCCGTTGCCTTCGGCGGTCGGGTGGATGCCGTCATCCTGGTTAAGGTCGGGCTCGGCGGCCACGCCGTCGAGCAGGAAGGGCATCAGCGGCAGCTTGAAATCCTTGGCCAGCCGCGGGAAAACGGCCTCGAAGCTGGCGATGTAGTCTTTGCCGTAGTTGCCCGGCAAGGTCATCCCGGCGAGCGCCACCTTCGCGCCGGACTGCTGGAAGCGCTCGATCATGGCCCGCAGGTTCGCCTCCATCGCCTCCACCGGCAGGCCGCGCAGGCCGTCGTTGGCGCCAAGGGCCAGGATCACCCAGGCCGGTTTGTGCGAAAGCGCCGAGTCGATGCGCGACAGCGCCACGGCTGTCGTATCGCCGCTGACCCCTTCGTTGACAACTCGATATTCGAGGCCGCGCTCATCGAGCTTTCGTTGCAGTTGCGCCGGGTAGCTCTCCCGCGGCGAGACGCCGTAGCCGGCGGTGAGGCTATCGCCGAAAGCCACGATGACGGGCGCGGCCGAGCGGTCCGGTTCAGCCGGCGCGGCGGCTCCGGCAGGCGGGGGCGCGGCGGACGGCGGGGCCTCAGCGGGACTCTCACCACACCCCGCCAGCAGTCCAAACGCAACAATGAAAAGAAGAGCAGGCACTGCATGCCATACTAAATTTTTCCGAGCCGCATGTCGAATTCCTCTCCCATTCTCGAAGTCCGCGAGCTCGTCAAGACCATCGATAGCGGCGCACACGTGGTGGAAATCCTGCGCGGCCTCAGCTTCTCCATCCCGTGCGGGCAGTTTGCGGCGATTCGCGGCCCCTCGGGCAGCGGCAAGAGCACTCTGCTGGGTCTGCTGGCCGGTCTGGACTCGCCCACCGGCGGCAGCGTGCGCATCGACGGCCAAGAGATCAGCGACATGGACGAGGACTCTCTGGCCGTGCTGCGCGCCCGCAAAGTGGGATTTGTGTTCCAGTCCTATCAGCTTATCCCGACCCTCACCGCCGAGGAAAACGTTCTGCTGCCCCTGGACCTGATCGGCGACGCCGACGGCGCCGAGGACCGCGCCCGCCGTCTGCTCGACGAGGTGGGCCTCAACGACCGGCACGACCACTACCCGGTGCAGCTCTCCGGCGGCGAGCAGCAGCGCGTGGCGTTGGCCCGCGCCTTCATCAACAACCCGGCCCTGATCCTGGCCGACGAGCCGACCGGCAACCTCGACACGGCCAACGGCGCTCACGTGCTCGACATGTTGCGCGACCTCAACCGCCGCCAGGGCGCCACGCTCGTGCTGGTGACCCACGACGAGGAGCTGGCCCGCCAGGCCGACCGCGTGATCACCCTGCGTGACGGCCGCATCGAGGCCGACGAGCTGCTTTTCGAAGCGTTCGACGAAAACAGGGTCGAGGCGGCGCGATGACCACGGACAGGCTGCCTTCGGGCGGCTGGCGAACGGCCGCCCGCATCGCCTGGCGCGAGTCGCGGGCCTCGTCCGGCAAGTTCCTGTTTGTGATCATCGCCGTGGCGGCCGGGGTGGGCGCGCTCAGCGGCGTGCGGGGCTTTTCGGGCGCTTTTCGAGACATGCTGCTCAAGGACGCCCGGCAGCTCATGGCCGCCGACCTCTCGGTCCGCCTGTTCCACGAGCCGGACGCCGCCGAGCAGGCCGTGCTGGACGGGATCGTCGAGCGCGGCGCCGACCGGACCTGGATCACCGAAACGGTGTCGATGGCGACCACGCCCGCCGCGCCGCGCCCGCTGATGGTCGCCGTCAAGGCCGTCGACCCGCAAAAGTATCCTTTCTACGGGACCTTGCTGCTCCGCCCGGCGGGGGCTTTCGCGGAGGTTCTGACGGCCGACTCAGTGGTGGTGACCGACGAGCTGCTGCTGCGGTTGGGCGTGGCGACGGGCGACGAGCTGCGGCTGGGCGAGGCGGCGTTTCGCATCGCGGCGGTGCTGACCGTGGAGCCCGACCGCATGACGGGCAGCTTCAACGTCGGCCCGCGCGTGCTGATGACTCGCCAGGGGCTGGAGCGCTCCGGCCTGATCCAGCGCGGCAGCCGGGCGTCGCAACGTTTCCTGTTCAAGCTGCCGCCGCCGGAGCAGCGCGGCGCGTTGACGATCAAGGCGGCGCGGCAGGAGCTGGAGACGGTATTTCGCAAGAGTGGGATCGCCGACTTTCGCGAAACTCATCCCACCATCCGCCGCGGCCTGGACCGCGCCACGAATTTCCTGAGCCTTGTCAGCCTAGTGGCGATGATCGTCGGCGCGCTGGGCGTGGGCATGGCGATGCATTCGCATTTGCAGCAACGGCTGGACACCATCGCCATCATGAAGTGCATTGGCGCGCGCTCGGGGCAGATCCTGCGCATTTACCTGTTGCAGACCCTGGTGTTGGGGCTGGCCGGAAGCCTGCTGGGCGTGAGCTTCGGCTACGGGGTCCAGGCGTGGGCGCCGCGGCTGATCGCCAACTACTTTCCCAGCGCGCCGGACTTTAGCTGGGAGCCGGTGACGGCGTTGCAGGCGATGCTGATCGGGGTATTGACGACGCTGCTGTTCAGCCTGCCGCCGCTGCTGTCCATCCGCAAGATCCGGCCGGCGCTGATCTTCCGCCGTGATATGGAGGGCCGTCGTAAAAGCCTCGCCGAGCGGCTGCGCGGGATGCGGTCGAGCCTGATCCCGGGCGCGCTGATCGTGGGCGCGCTCGCCGGTACGGCGGCCTGGCTGAGCCGCTCGGCGCAGATGGGGCTGTGGTTCGCGGGCGGGCTGCTGGTCAGCGTTCTGGTGTTGTCCGCGGCGGCTTGGCTGTTGCTGCGATTCCTGGAAAGGCTGCCCAAGCTGCTGCCGTTTCGGCTGCCCACGGCCCTGCGGCACGGCATCGCCAACCTGCACCGGCCGGGCGTCCACGCCGAGGCGATTCTGGTGGCTCTGGGCGTCGGCGTGACGTTTACGCTCTCGGTCTACTTGATCCAGAGCTCGGTGCTGGGGCAGTTGGCAAAAAGCGCGCCGCCGGACATGCCCAACGTCTTCCTGATGAATATTACGAATCAGGATCGAGCCGAGCTGGAAACGTTTCTGCGCGGCTACCCAGGGACCGAGGACGTGGCGCTGACGCCTTCGGCCCCGGCGCGGCTGCTCTCAGTCGACGGCGTTCCGCTGGAGCAGATGCAGATCAACGACGAAGGCCTGCGCTTCCGCCAGACCATGGGCGTGACCTGGTTCGACGGCGCGCCGCCGGAAGAGATTGACGTGCTGGACGGCCGCTGGTGGGCGCCGGACGAGCCGCGCTTTCTTGCGGCGGTCCGCGATGACGTGGCCGAGACGCTCAGCATCAAACCCGGCGCGGCTCTGGAGTGGATGGTCGGCGGCGAGACCGTGGCGGCGGAGGTCAGCGCGATCTACCGAGTGGAGACGATACGGCCGAGCTCGTCCGGCTTCTTCGTGCTGACGCGTTCGGCCTTGGAGGGGCGGCCGGCGTCGTTCTACGGCGGCGTGCGGATCGCCCCGGACAAGGCGCTGGACTTGCAGCGCGACGCCTACGACCGCTTCCCGAGCGTGCTGGTGATCAACGTGGCCGACGTCATCGGCATCGTGCAGGAGGTCGTGGATCAGATCGCCGTGGTGGTGCAGTTCGTGTCGGCGTTTGCGATTTTGGGCGGGATCGTCATCCTGACGTCCAGCGTGATGGCCTCGCGCTTCCGGCGAATTCGCGAGACCGCCATCCTGAAAGTCCTCGGAGCCACTCGCCGCAAAGTCGCTGGGATCTTCTCGGTGGAGTTCCTGCTGCTGGGATTGGCGGCGGGCGGCATCGGGGCGCTGCTGGCGTCAGGGTTCTCGGCGCTGTTGCTGGAGCGGGTGTTGGACGCACAGTATGAGTTTCAGCCCTGGCCGACGCTGCTGGCCACGCTGGGGACGGCGCTGCTGGCCAACGCCGCGGGCTGGCTGGCGAGCTTCCGCATCCTGGGGCGCAAGCCGCTGGAAGTTTTACGAGGGGAGTAGACCCAGGCGGCGTTCAGGCGCGCAGGCTCTCCAGCAGCGCGATCGCCTCCAGGATGTCCTTGCGCTGGGCGTCGCCCAAAATCTCCCGCTCGATGGTGAGCGGACCGGTGTAGCCGATCTCTTTGAGCTTGGCCACGAAACGGTCCATGCCCACGTCGCCCTGGCCGAGGGGCGTCTCCGAGCCCCATTCGCCCTCCTGCTTGGGCCAGGAGCCGTCCTTGGCGTGGACGGTGATGACGTGGTCCTTGACCATCTCCAGCGCTTCCAGCGGCTCGCCAGAACCGTACAGGATCATGTTGGCGGGGTCGAAGTTGACCTTCAGGTTCTCGCGGTCCACGTCGCGGATAAAGTCGAGCAGGTTCGAAGCCGGTTCTTGGCCGGTTTCGAGGGCGAAGGTCTGGCCGTTCGCGGCGCAGCGATCACAGACGCGCTGGACCAGGTCGCGCACGGCCAGGTACTCGGGATCGTTGCGGTCGTGTGGCAGGCAGCCGACGTGCGAGGCCAGCCCCGGGACGCCCAGCTCGCGCGCAAAATCGCTCGCCTCCAAGGCGCGCTTTTCGCGCGCGGCGCGCGGAGCGGCGGGGACAAAACCGACCGTTCCGGCGCAGATCGGGATGGTGGCGTAGCTCTCGCCTTCAAAGGCCGGAAAGCAGGTGACGACCGTAATGCCCGCCGCATCGAGCGCCTTCTTCCAGCGGGCGGCGTTGGCCGCGCCCAAGTCCGCCTTGCCGTCCAGACCGAGTTGGCCGCACTTGACGCCCAGTGAGCTGACCGACTCGACAATCTGCTCGGGCGGGGCGTCCACGCCGAGCGGGCCGCCGGTCCAAAACATCACGCCGACTTGCAGGGGTTCCAGGTTCATCATGTTGGTTGTCTCTCCTTGGCCTCAGCGGGCGTCGCGGGCCTCGATGGTCATGCGGATCGCCTCGGCGGAATCCTCCGGCCGGTTTTCGGCGGGCGGCGCGCCTGTCTCGCAGGCCCGCACAAAGGCTTCCAGCTCCGCGGCGAAAACATCCCTCTCCGGCAGCGGGACCTCCTCGGCCTCGCCGGCCGAGTTGTACAACGTCAGCCGCCGCAGTCCGCTGTGGAAGTCCAAGGTGCCGCCTTCGCACACAATCGTAAACTCCATCGAGAACGGGTACGCCTTGGGATGCCGCCAGCCGCCGGCGATGGTCACCAGCGGGCCGCCGGGATAGACCAGCCGGGCTTCGAGCGTGTCGATGCCTTGGGCCATCGCCTCCACGCCTTGGGCGTCGATGCTCGCGGGCTTGCCGAACAGGTGCTGGCAGTAGTCGAAGTCGTGGATCAGCAGGTCGAAGGCGCCGCCGCCGGAGCGCGCCTTGTCGTGCATCCACTTGCTCCAGGTCGGCGCGGCGCACTTGCGATAGAACAGCGCCTGCTTGACGGCGCCGAGCTTGCCGCTCCGGATCAGCTCGCGGGCGGCCACGAAATCGGGCCAAAAGCGCAACACCTGCGCCACCATCAGCACCTTGCCGGCCTGCTTGGAGGCGGCGATCATGGCGTCGCACTCCGCGCCGGTCAGCGCCATCGGTTTCTCCACCAACACGTGCTTTCCGGCAGCCAGCGCGGCCAGCGCCTGCGGCGCGTGCAGGTAGCTCGGGGTGCAGAAATCCACCGCCTCGACGTTAGGGTCGGCGATCAGCTCCTCGGCCGTCCGATAGCGCGCGGCCGAGCCGAAATCCATCACCTGGCCCTCGCGGTTGAGGTTGCCCGAAATCGAGCTCAAATCGCCTGTCAGCTTCTTTTCGTCGCTGCTGGCGATCGCAACAATCTCAGCGCCCTGGACCTGCTGGTAGGCCTGCAAGTGGGTGCTGCCCATGAATCCGAGTCCGACGACGCCTATCCGCAACGCTTGATTCCTCTCCGGGCCGCCATGATCGCACTCCCTTTAGAGCTCAAGCAAGTAACCGCGTTTGCCGACGTTGACGGCGTGGGTCGAGCCCAGTTGTGTTTCCACTCCGGCGGCCTCGTGGATGTGGCCGCAGAAAAAGTGCGCGGGCTGCTTGCGGGCGATGAAGTCGGCCACCGCTTGGCTGCCGAAGTGGGCGCCCGGGCCGGCGGCGTCCAGCGGGGTCTGCTTGGGAGGCGCATGGCAGACCAGGACCAAGGGCTCCAGGTCGGCAAACGCCTCCAGCCGTTCGGCCAGCTCGGCTTCGCTGTACTCGCCCGGGGTATCAAACGGCGTCGGGTTGGAGTAGCCGAGCCCGGCGAAGTGCCGGCCGTCGCGCTCAAACGACTGGCAGTGAAAATCGCGAAAGCCAAACTTCTCACAAAATTCCGTAATCTGCGCGGCCGACTCGTGGTTGCCCGGCAGCACCCACAGCTTGTCACCAAGGGGCCGCAGGACCTCGCCGCAGGCGTCCAAGCCGCGCGCCCAGTTGCATAGGTCTCCGGCGCAAATGTAGAGGTCGGCGGGCGTCGCCGCGTTGCGCTCCAGCGCTTGTAGATCGCTGTGGATATCGGAGAAAATCTGGACCCGCATGGGCCCCAGTTTACGACACGGCTCGTACCGGATCGGCGGCGGCAGGGCGCCCGCGTCTGCGACAATCCAGTAGCAAAGTGGATATCACCTTCTTTCGCCGCAATGAGGTGCGGCTGCTCGCCCTGTGCATGACGCTGTTGGCCGCCGCCGCCGGCTGGCTGCTGTCGACCCGGCCCGGCCATCGCATCGAGGGCGATTTCATGGAGCGCGAGCAGGCCGGCGACGCCGACATCTGGCTGCTGGGGCAAGCGGCCAACAACCCCGTGGCCGAGGAGCGCGCCCTGGCCTGCCTGGCGCTGGGACGCATTGGCGGCGAAGTCGCGCTGGAGCGGCTCGCCAAGGCTCTCAGCGACCCGGCGCCGAGCGTGCGCAAGGCCGCCGCCTTCGGGCTGGGCCTGCTGGGCGACGTGGAGTACGGCGCCCGGCCGGACCCAAAGGCGGCGGAAACGCTGGTCGCCGCCCTGGACGACAGTGAGCGCGCCGTGGTCGCCTACGCCGTCGAGGCCTTGGGCAAGATGCGCTGGAAGCCCGCCGCGGTGCGGCTGACGAGCACGCCCGCGCCCTACGTCTTTACCCTCACGGCGCTCGCCCGCATCAACGACGAGCGCCTGCTGCCTTGGATGGCGGGCCGGCTGCGCTCCACCGACCAGGACGTTCGCTGGGCCGCCGCCGTCGCTTTGAACTACCTCGAAGCCCCCTGCGACGAGGACTCGCAGCGGCCGCTCATCAACCTCGTCACGCGCGACCAGAACGGCTTTGTCCGCGCAGCCGCCGCCCGCGCCCTGGGCCGCTGCAAGCCGTCGGACGAAGTCCGCACCGCCATCGCCGCCGCGCTGAATGACAAGGACCCCAAGGTCCGCGGCGAGGCCGCCGGCGCCGTGGCCGCTTGGGGAGATCCCGCCCTGGCCGACTGGCTCGACCCGCTCGCTCGCGACGAAAATCCAATCGTGCAGCGTCAGGCGCTGACCGCCGCCGTCCGCCTGGAGCCGGAGCTGCGGCCGTCGATCGAAAGCCAGATCGGGCCGCTCGACATGAACCTGCCTCCGGAGACGCCGCGGCCGAGCGTCCGTCCCGGCGACCAGGTCCCGGACTTCGAGTCCCCCGAGATCCAAGCCATTGCCCGAACCCGGGGCCGTCAACTTGTGATTGAAACCACCGAGGGCGAGCTGCCCATCGAGCTCGACTACGATCAGGCGCCGCTGGCCGCCGAGCGTTTCTACCGCTTGGCCACGGCCGGGGCTTTTGAGCTTCGCGAGATCTCGGCGCTGCGGCCGGACGGCTATCTGCAGGTCGCGGCCAAGGAGTTTGCGCGGCAGAAGCTCTTGGCGCAACGCAACCCGCAGCCGTTTTTGCGCGGCAGCATCGGCATGGTCCCGATCGACGGCCGCTTTGACGCCGCCGAGCTGTTTATCGCCCTCACTCCGTTGCCATTCCTCGACGGGCGGGCAACAAACATCGGCCGGGTGCTCAGCGGCGACGACATTCTGGACAAGCTGGGAACGAAAACGCGCATCCTTGCCATTCGCCGGCCGCGCTGAAAAGCGAACGGCGCCGCTCGCGGGGGCGAGCAGCGCCGTCGGTTGCCGGTGAATCGGCCGGGAGCGTTAGGACTTGGGCAGAATGACCGCGTCGATGACGTGGATCACGCCGTTGGAGGTCATGATGTCGGTGGTGACGACGTTGGCGCCGTCGACCATCACGCCCTTGCTGGAGGCGTTGATCTTCACCGACGAACCTTCGAGCGTGGCGGCGCTCTTCAGCTTGACCACATCAGCCGCCATCACTTTGCCGGAGACGACGTGATACTTCAGGATCGCCTGGAGTTTCTCCTTGTTTTCGGGCTTGAGCAGGCTCTCCACGGTGCCGGCGGGCAGCGCCGCGAAGGCCTCGTCGGTGGGGGCGAAGACGGTGAAGGGACCGTCGCCCTTGAGCGCGTCGACCAGGCCGGCGGCCTTGACGGCGGATACCAGCGTGTCGAACGAGCCCGCCGCGACGGCGGTGTCGACGATGTCCTTGTCGTGATTGGCCGGCTCAGCGACGGCGCTGAACGACAGCGAGAGCGTCAAAGCGGCGAGCGAGCAGAAGCGAAGGAAAGAACGTTTGTACATGGGTGATTCCTCTTTGTCGAACTTGGGTTGATATTTACCTGGGCGTCCGTGGCCGGCCTGTTTCGGCTCGGCGCACCCTCAAGATGTCCGGCGTTCAGGTTTTGAGCAAAAAAGTGAACACGAACTAGACAAAGCTGGAATGATGAATCAGGCCGGCGCCGGCTCGACGACCTCGCCATGCACGTCGGTCAGGCGTTTGTCGTCCACGCCCAGGCAGTGCGGGATGGTGGCTTGCAGGTCGTGGACATGCACCGGGTCCGCGACGATGTTGTAGGAATTCCCCCGCCCAGACGACCAGCGTATCGTCGAGCAGCCCGCGCTGGTCCAGATCCTGGACCAAAGCCGCGGACGCCTGGGCGTTGGCGCCAGCCTGCAAGGCGAGATCGCGCGGCAGGTCGTTGTGTTGCTCCCAGCCGCGGTGATAGAGCTGGATGAAGCGCACGTCGCGCTCGGCCAGCCGTCGGGCCAGCAGGCAGTTGGCGGCGTAGCTCCCAGGCATCGGGGCCAGGCGATTGACCCGGCCGTGTATGAAGCGCCGACCGGGCGCCGGAAGCAGGCACGATTGCGGTAAGTACGGCCGGGCATTCCTGCCCGGCCGCCTTGAAACTCCACATTTCTCGCTGGCCTGCGACGGACTCGATCGGGTCGGGCGCGCGGAGCGGTCGGACAAGAATGTCCGACCCTACTTAGAGGACGCTTTCGCCCCAACCTTCCAGCGTCGCCCGCATGTGCTCCAGGAACTGCGCCGCCATCGCGCCGTCGATCAGCCTGTGGTCGATCGTCAGCGTGGCGTAGCAGATTGAGCGGATCGCGATGGCGTCGCCCACCACGACCGGCGCCTTGTGCAGCGCTCCCAATCCAAGCAACGCAGTGTTCGGCTGGTTGATGGCGGGAGTGGCGAAGATGGACCCGTACGAGCCGTAATTGGAGATCGAGAACGACGACTCCTTGAGCTCGTCCGGCTTGAGTTGCCGCTTGCGGGCGCGCTCGGCGAGATCGTTGAGCGCCTTCTGCAAGCCCACCACCGAGAGGCTGTCGGCGTTCTTCACGACCGGGACTATCAGCCCGGATTCCAGCGCCACCGCGATGCCGAGGTTGATGTCGCGGTGATAGATGATGTCTTCGCCGTCCAGCGAGGCGTTCACCATTGGGAACTCCTTGAGCGCGGCGGCGGCGGCCTTCATAAAGAACGGCATGAAGGTGAGCTTGACGCCGTTCTGCTCCAGGAACTTGTCCTTGGCGGCGGCGCGCGCCTTGACGATGGTCGTGCAGTCGATCTGATGCACCATCGACACGTGCGGCGAGGTGTGGTGCATGGACCGCACCATGTGCTCAGCGATGCGCTTGCGCATGGTGGACAGCGGCTCGGCGTAGTAGTCGCCGAAACGCGCGTCCGGCGCCGACGGGAACGCGGTCCCGGCGGCAGCCGGAGCGCTGGACGGAGCCGCGGCGGCCGGCTTGGCCGCGGGCTTCTCGCCGGGCGCCGGAGCTTCCTTCTTCTTGCCGCCTTCCTGATGCGCTTGCAGGTCCTTCTTGGTGATGCGGCCGCCGGGACCGCTGCCGGAGACTTCCGACAGATCGATTCCCTCTTCGCGCGCCATGCGCCGCACCAGCGGCGACGAGCGGACGCCTTCGCTCGTGGAGCTCGCAGCGGCCGGCTTTTCTTCTTCTTCTTCTTCTTCCTCGTCGGCCTCGGGCTCTTGTTTCGCCTTCTTGGGCTCTTCGGCTTTGGCCTCTTCTTTCTTTTCCGACTTGTCGGACTTGGCCTCGCCGCCCTCGGAGATCTTGGCGATCACCTTGTTGATTTCCACCACGGAGCCTTCCTCGGCCAGGATCTCTTCCAGCGTTCCCGACACCGGCGAGGGCACTTCGGAGTCGACCTTGTCGGTCGAGATCTCCAGCAGGGCCTCATCGCGCTCCACGTGATCGCCGACCTGCTTGAGCCAGCGGGTAATCGTACCTTCGACAATGCTTTCGCCCATCTGGGGCATCAGGACTTCGCTCATTTCGTTTCTCCCTGCCCGGCCGTCCGCATCGCGTGGCCGAATACCGTTCCAAAATGCCCGATCAGCCGGGCGCGAATCTCGTCGCGCGGCGGCGCCTCGCCCAGCAGCCTCTCCAGCGAGGTCACCGGGCGGGTCAGCCCGCACGGAATGATGTGATTGAAATAGCCCAAGTCAGTGGTGACATTGAGCGCAAACCCGTGCGACGCGACCCAGCGGCTTAAATGGACGCCCATGGCGGCGACCTTGGCGCCATCGACCCAGACGCCCGTGGCGCCCTTCTCGCGGTCGCCGCTGAGCCCGTAATCGGCCAGCAGGCGGATTAAGACCTCTTCGAGCGCCCGCATGTAGGCGCCCACGTCGCGTTTCCAGTGCTTGAGGTCCAGCAGCGGGTAGCCGACGAGCTGTCCCGGCCCGTGGTAGGTGACGTCGCCGCCGCGGTCGGTCTCATGGAGCTCAATACCGAGCTGGGCCAGTCGCTCCGGCGACGCCAGGATGTTCTCCTCGTGGGCGTTGCGGCCCATGGTGACCACGTGCGGATGCTCAACGAAGAGCAACCGGTCGTCGCCTTCGCCTCGCTTCAGGCGGTTGGCGTGCTCCAGTTGCAGCTTCCACGCCTCGCCGTAGCCCATCCGGCCGAGGTCTTCCCACACGCAGACCCGCCCCGGCGTCTCCGGGACGACCGGCGGCAGTCCCCGCGCGGTTTGGTCGACTGTGGAAGCCGCGAAGCTCATCGTTTAGCCGTTGATCTGCATCCCGTCGACGGCGTTGAAGGCGTCCTGCATCGCCTCCGGCAGCGTCGGATGCGCATGGATGGCGCGCTGGATCGTCTCGACCGTCGCCTCCGACTGCATCGCCACCACGGCTTCGGCGATCAGCTCGGTCACCAGCGGGCCGATCATGTGAACGCCCAGGATCTCACCATATTTGGCGTCCGCCACGACCTTCACGAACCCGCCATGAGCTCCCAAAATCGACGCCTTGGAGTTGCCCGCGAACGGGAACTTGCCGATCTTCACGTCGTAGCCGGCTTCCCTGGCTTTCGCCTCGGTCAGGCCGACGCTGGCGACTTGCGGTTCGCAGTACGTCGCATTGGGGTTCAGCAGGTAGTTGATCGGCTCCGGGTTCTTGCCGGCGATGTGCGCCACGGCCACCAGGCCCTCCATCGAAGCCGTATGCGCAAGCTGCGGCGTGCCGGCCACAATGTCGCCGATCGCATAGACGTTCGGTTCGACGGTGCGCATCAATTCATCGGTCTTGATGAAGCCGCGCTCGGCTTTGATCTTCGTGTTTTCCAGGCCGATGTTTTCCGTGTTCGGCGCGCGTCCGACGGCGATCAGCAGCTTTTCCACTTCCAGGGTTTGAGCCTTGCCGTCCGCGCCGTTGAAGGTCAGCTTGACGCCCTTTTTCGTCTTTTCGATCTTGTCGACCTTCGTATCCACGTTGATCTTGATGCCGCGTTTCTCAAAAATCTTCTTGATCTCCTTGGAGACATCCTCGTCCTCGGGAGGCAACACGCGCGGCAGCATCTCGAAGACCGTGACATCGGAGCCGAAGCTGTTGTAGACCGAGGCGAACTCCATGCCCACCGCGCCGCCGCCGATCACGGCCATCGACTTGGGGACCTCGGTCATCTCCAAGATCTCGATATTCGTTAGGATTTTCTTGGGGTCGGGCTCCAGGCCGGGCAGCATGCGGGCCGAGGAGCCGGAGGCGATGATGATGTTCTTGGCCGAAAGGGTCTTCTTGCCGGCGGGACCGTCGACCTCGATCTTCCCGCCGCCGAGCAGCTTGCCGTAACCCTTGATGTGGTCGACCTTGTTTTTTTTGAACAACATGCCGACGCCGCCGGCGTGCTTGTCGACAATCTTCTGCTTCTCTTCGCGCATCTTGCCCATGTCGATCTTGAGCTCGCCGTGGCTGATGCCGAATTTGTCGCTTTCGCGGAAGTTGTCGTAGAGCTCGGCCCAGTGCAGGTAGGCCTTGGTCGGCACGCAGCCGACGTGGAGGCAGGTGCCGCCGAGCTTGGGATCTTTTTCGATGCAGCCGACCTTGAGGCCGTACTGCCCGGCGCGGATCGCGGCGACATAGCCGCCGGGGCCGCCGCCCAGAATGAGAACGTCGTAGTCCATGGCAGGCTTAATTCCCCAGTGTATCAACGCGGACCGGCGGGGCGGTCAGGGGTTACTGGAGGGGGGCTAAATCGCCCGTGCCGCGCTGCTTGGGCTGAGGCGTCAGGTCTGGCTTGGGTTCGGGCGGGGCGTCGAGCGCGTGGACGCCCTTGTGACGCCGGGCGACTTGTTGGCGATGCTTGATCTCACGCCGGCGTTCCTTGGCCAAGCGCTGGTTCCCGCGAGGCGCCCGCTCCGACTGCATGCGCTGGGCTTCCTTGCCTCGCCGCTTCAGCAGGGAACGGTTTTGCCGCTGAGCGCTGACGGCCTGGCGTTGTTTGGCTTCCTTGGCGACGCGCTTGCCGCGGTCCTTGGCGACGGCGACCTGCCCTCGCCGGGAGGGTTTGTCCTTGGCCGCCGCCGCGAAGGGAGAGACGAGCAGCCACAACGACAGCACGATGGAGACCAGTCGGAACATGAGCTCTACCGAGCACCATCGGCGAATGCATCGTCGAGTCGCATCAGGCGACTGGCCGATTCTTACAAAGGTTTCGACTGAGCCGCCGAGGCTCACCGCGTAGGGGCGGGCGGCGGCCCGCCCAAACCCGCACGATTTTTGAGCTTCAATTGGTCTTGGGCTGCCTTCCGGCCGCCCTTACGGGCCGCCGTTATTCGTGCTCGGCCAGCCAGCGCTCGGCTTCGATGGCCGCCATGCAGCCGGCGCCGGCCGCGGTGATCGCTTGGCGGTAGACCGTATCCTGCACGTCGCCGGCGTGGAACACGCCTTCCACGTTCGTGCGCGCCCCGCCGGCCGAAATGATGTAGCCTTCATCGTCCAGCTCAAGCTGGCCCTTGAAGATCTTCGTGTTCGGGATGTGCCCGATGGCCAAGAACAGCGCACTCGCCGGGTGTTCCCAGGTCTTGCCGTCGACGGTTGACTTCAGTCGGACGCCGGTCACCTCTTTCTTTTCGATGTCATGGACCTTGTCCACGACGGCGTTGGTGATCCACTTGATCTTAGGGTTCTTGCGGGCCCGGTCGAGCATGATCTGCGAGGCGCGAAACTCCTCGCGGCGATGCACAATCGTCACCTCGGAGGCGAATTTCGTCAAGAACGTCGCCTCTTCCATGGCCGAGTCGCCGCCGCCGATGACGACCACCGGCACGTCGCGGAAGAAGAAGCCGTCGCAGGTGGCGCATGAGCTGACGCCGTGGCCGATGAGTTTCTGCTCGGACTCAATCCCCAACCAGCGCGCCGAAGCCCCGGTGGCCACGATCAGCGCCTTGGTTTCGATCTCCTCGTCTCCCATCCACAGCTTGAAAGGCCGCTGCGACAGATCCACCTTATCGACGTTGCCGCTCTTGTAGACGGCGCCGAAGCGCTGCGCCTGCTTCTTCATGTTCTCGACGAGCTCGGGCCCCATGATGGGGTCCGGGAAGCCGGGGAAGTTTTCCACGTCCGTGGTGATCGAAAGCTGTCCGCCGGCTTCGAGGCCTTCGATGACAAGCGGCTCCAGCCGGGCGCGCGAAGTGTAGATGGCGGCGGTGTTGCCGGCGCACCCCGATCCGATGATGACGACGTTCTGCATCAGTCTCTGCTCCTAATCCTGAAAATTGGTTCTTTGTTTGGATGCGCGGAGGGCGCCCGACGACGCAGGCTCTCAAGCCTTGTGCGTTTCCAGGTCCTCCAGGCGGACCACGCGCAAGGCCGACTCGTGCGTCGCTTCCAGCACCACCGGCGGCGCCACGCCCGCCTCAAACGCTTCCTGCCAGCGCGCCGCGCAGACGCACCACTGGTCGCCGTCCTTCAGACCCGGAAAGCCGTGCCGCGGCGCCGGCGTCATCAGGTCGTTGCCCTGGGCGCGGCCGTATTCCAGAAACTCTTGCGTGACCCGCGCGCAGATGGTGTGCGAGCCGCGATCCTGCGGGCCGGTGTTGCAGTCGCCGTCACGATAAAAGCCCGTCAGCGGGTCCACCGAGCAAGGCGCGAGCTCGCCTCCGAGCACGTTGCGGGCGTTGGCCGGCCGGGCGGCGTGACCGTTCGCGCCGTGGCCATTGACTCGGTGTCCGTTCGTCGACGACATGATGCCTTCCAGGATGCCAGATCCGACGGTCCGTCCGGGCCTGATATCCTCTTCCTTTACCCCCAAGGAATCGATATCTCATGCCCACCGGTGCGGAGCTCTTCTCGCAAAGCCTCAAAAATCTCGGCGTCTCGCACGTCTTCACGCTCGTTGGCGACCACCTCAACGAGGTGTTGCAGACACTCGACCGCGACGACTTCACCATCGTGGATACGCGCCACGAGTCGGCCGCCGTCCACATGGCCGACGGTTACGCGAGGCTGACCGGAAAGCCGGCGTTGTCGCTGGTGACTGGCGCGCCCGGACACACCAACTCGATCACCGGGCTGGCCACGGCGCAGGCCACAGGGGTCCCCCTGCTGGCCGTTAGCGGCATGTCGAGCTCCAAGCTGCGCGACCGCAACGCCTTCCAGGACATGGACCAGCTCGCCTATGTCGGGCCGGGCGCGAAGTACTCGGCGGCGCCGGCTGA